>JAFIEN010000010.1 GCA_020832515.1 Rubellimicrobium sp.
GGGGGTGGCGCACCGTCGGTCTGGCGAGCGGGGCGCCACCCCCCCCCCGGGGGGGGGGGGGGGCGCGCCCCCCCGGGCCCGTTCCGGGCCTCCCCCCGGAGTATTTCGACCAAAGCGAAGGAGGGGCGACGGTCAGAGACCGAACTCGGCGCGGATCGCGACGCTGTGATCGCCCACCTTGGGTGCGGGGCGGTCGCAGGCGGGGCGGGTGCCGTCGATCCTGAGTGGCGCGCGGGTCGTCATGAGCGGGGGGGCGCCGGGACGCCGGAGGTCCTGCAGCAGGTCGAGGCGCACGAAGGCTTCGGAAGACATCAGGGCCGGCCAGTCGAGAACACGGGCGCACCAGATGTCGGCGGGTTCGAGGATCGCCAGCCAGTGCCCGACTGGCTGTGGGGCAAGATGGGTGGCGAGGGTGGCGCGAATGTCGTCGCGATCCGTGAACCAGCTGGCGGGATCGGGCCAGGCGTCGAGGGCGGGCAGGTCGAGCAGGCGGGCCAGGCGCGGCAGCGGGGTCATCGCCAGCGCGAGCCAGCCGTCGGCGCAGGCATAGACGCCGTAGGGGGCGGCAAGATAGGCATGGGCGCCGCCCTCGGCAGGGCGTTGCGGCAGGCGGTGGCCGTCGTTGAGATGGGTGGTCAGCACCTCGAACTGCAGGTCGATCAGGGCCTCGAGGAGGCTGGTCTCGACCAGCGCGCCCTGTCCCGTGATCCCGCGTCGGACGAGGGCCGCGAGGATGCCCTGCGCCAGCGTGCCGCCGGCCAGCATGTCAGCCACGGCAAGGCCCATGGGCACGGGGCCGTTGCCTGCGTTGCCCGTCAGCCACATCAGGCCGGAGCGCGCCTGGGCAAGCAGATCCTGGCCCGGCAGATGCGCCCAGGGCCCGTCCGGGCCGTAGCCCGAGATCGCACCATAGACGAGACGGGGGTTGAGGGCGCGCAAGGCTGCCGGGCCAAGGCCGAGGCGGTCTGCGACGCCGGGGCGGAAGTTCTGGACCACGACATCGGCGCGGGTGACGAGCGACAGCAGGGCCGCGCGGTCGGCCCCGGATTTCAGATCGAGGGCGAGGCTTTCCTTGCCGCGGTTGATGGCGTGGAACAGGGTCGAATCGCCCGCAATCTCGGTATCGCTGAGATAGAGGCTGCGCGTCAGGTCGCCGGTCCCGGGGCGTTCGATCTTGATCACCCGCGCGCCGAGATCCGACAGGCGCAGCGTGCAGAAGGGCCCCGAGAGGAACTGGCTGAGGTCGAGGACGAGGAGACCGGCGAGGGGCGGTGCAGGATCGGTCATGGCAGGCGGTCCGGGGGATTGGCAGGAGGTGGTTTCATATGTGAAAAGGAGCGGGGCAGGAAGTGAGGCAGGCCATGGCCGGAACCGGCGAGACGGCAAAATCGCAGAGATATACCGCGCCGGCGCTGGAGAAGGGGCTCGACATCCTCGAACTGCTGTCGACCGAGGATGCAGGGCTGATGCAGACCGAGATCGCGCGGCGGCTGGGCCGGTCGGTGAGCGAGATCTTCCGGATGCTGGTGGTGCTTCAGGACAGGGGTTATGTGACCCAGCTTCCCGGCAGCGACCGTTATGTCCTGACGACGCTTCTGTTCGAACTCGCGCATCGCACGCCGCGCGTGAAACGGCTGACGACGATCGCGGCGCCCGTGATGCAGGCGCTGGCGCGCGAGGTGAACCAGTCCTGCCATCTGGCGATGATCTCGGGCGATGCGGTGATCGTCGTGGGGCAGGTGGATGCGCCGGGCAACAACATCATGTCGGTCCGTCTGGGGGCGCGGATCGATGCGTGGCGTGCCTCTTCCGGGCGGGTGATCCTTGCGCATCTGGGCGGGGAGGAACTGGCCGGCATGCTGGCCAGTGCGCCGCTGCCGCCGGGAATGGCCGAGACGCAGGTGCGGGCCGATCTGGCCACGATCCGGGCCGAAGGGTTCGAGGTGCGCGACAGTTTCGTGGCCCGCGGGATCGTCAACATCTCGGCCCCGGTCTTCGACCATTCCGGCAATGCGGTGGCGGCGCTGACCATCCCGCATCTGGAGCGCTATGGCGAGGCGATCTCGTTCGAGGACTGCCGGGCTGCGGTGCTCCGGGCCGCCGCGGCGATCACGCGCAACCTGGGCGGCGGGGTGGCGGGGCGGACCGCGTAGGGGGGCGCTGCCCCCCGGCACCTTCGGTGCCCCCCCCGGGATATTTGTGAACAAAAGAAGCGGCAAAGCGGCGCGTCGCGCCCGCCGTTGTCCGGGGGCGTCGGGCGAGGGCCGGATCACCCGGCCTCGAGCGGGATCGAGGGGGCTTTGGCAGCGGTGAAGCAGGCCTCGACCAGCGCCATCGTGTGGAAGGCGTCCTCGGTACCGGAGAAGAGGCGGTCATCCTCGCCCGCGTCGAAGCGTTGCAGGTTGCGCATCGGGCCCATGAAGCTGTCGATGAACCAGCTGCCCGAAAGCGGGATCTGCTGCCAGTCGCCGCCCGAGGGGCAGAACCAGAGCTCGTCCGCCTCGCCGTTGGGATAGTCGAAGCAGACGCCGAGCTTGACCATGATGGCGCCTTCGGTGCCCTCGAGCCGGAACCAGGCGGACTGGAATTTGCGGCCGCCCCGGTGGTTGTGGTTGATCGACATGAGCGCGCGGAGGGGCTCGTCATAGTCGAGGATCACGGTGGTGCGCGTCTGGGCGAAATCGGGGACGCGGGGGTCGGCCATGGTGCGGGCGAAGACGCCTTTGGGTGTGCCGACAAGCGCCCGGATCGTGTCGAGATAGTGGATGGAATGGACCGCGATTTCGACCCGCTCCATCGGGATGAGAAAGGGAAAGAGCGTCCAGGGGGTGAAGATGTTGAGATGGACCTCGACTTCGAGCATCCGGCCAAGGCGGCCATCCGCGATCATCTGGCGGGCGGCCATCATCATCGGCGAGAAGCGGAGCTGGAAATTCACGGCCGATTTCAGGTGCTTGTCGCGGCAGATCCGGCGGATGTGCCGTGCGGTGGCAAGGTCGGGGCCCATCGGTTTCTGGATCAGGACGGCCGCGCCGTCGGGCAGGTCGGGCAGGATCGCGGTGATGGCGGCAGGGGGGACGGCGATGTCATAGACCGCCCCGGTCCCATGCGCCTCGGCCGCCGCGCGGGCCGTGGGGAAGGTGGCGGGGATGGCGAAGTCGCGGGCGAGGGATTCGGCCCGGGATGCGTCCAGATCGGTCACGGCGGCGACGCTCAGCCCGGCCTTGCCATAGGCGGGCAGGTGGGCGTCGCGGGTGATCCCGCCCGCGCCGATCAGGACGATAGGTTTGGGGGATGTGGGGGCGGGCCAGTTCTGCAGCAGGTCCATCACGCCTCCTTTCGCGCGACAAGCAGGATATGTTCGCAATACATCACGGTTTCGCCCCGCTGGTTCTTCGTTTCGCAGATCTCGACCACCTGGCCATGGCCGGGGCGTTTGGGATCGTCGGACTTGCGGCCGATGGTGACAGTGGTGCGGATCGTGTCTCCGGCGAAGACGGGTTTGGGAAAGCGCAGGCGTTCGTAGCCATAGGTCATCGCGGCCGGGTTGATCTCGGTCGCGGTCAGGCCGATGCCGATGGCGAAGGTCATCGTGCCATGGGCGATGCGTTGCCCGAAGGGCTGGCCCCGGCACCATTCGGCATCCATGTGATGGGGGAAGAAATCGCCCGAATGGCCGGCGTGAAAGACGATGTCGGCCTCTGTGATGGTGCGGCCGAGCGTGTGGCGGGCCTCGCCCTCCAGGTAATCCTCGAAATGGCGGATGCGTTCCATTCTGTCCTCCCTGTGCGATACTTTCACTGACAGAAAAATGTTTGACAAGTGAAAAGAGAAGTGAAACCCTTTCGGAGTGTCAGGGCTTGGGGGGATCATGGCCGAGATCGGTGTGCATGCGCGTGGGCTGCCGGGATTGCCCGAGGATCACGGGCGGATCCCCGTCTGGAATGCCGAGAACTGGTATTTCGAGGATTTCACCCCCGGCGACAGGATCCGGTCGATCCGGCGCACGATTTCCGAAGGGGAATCGATGCTGTTCAACAGCCTCGTGATGGATCACCACCCCTATGTAAGCGACGAACGCTTTGCGGCCGAGGAAGGTCTGTTCGGCAAGCGGCTGGTGGCGGGGGCCTTCGTCTTTTCGCTGGGGCTGGGGCTGGCTGCGACCAACTGCCTGAATTCGTTCAGCTATGGCTATGACCGTCTGCGCTTTATCGCGCCGGTCTTCATCGGCGACACGATCTACACGATCCGCGAGAACATGGGCAAAGAGGTCCATGACCTCAGGCAGGGCAAGGTGCGGGTCAGCTATTCCGTCTACAAGGGCGAAGGAGAGCTTGTGCTTTATGCCGAGCATCTGATGACCGCGCTTTACCGCGATCCGGCCCATTTCGCCGATCTGGCGCGGGCGGCGATGGAGGCGAAGGCCGCCAGGAAGGCGCAGGATGGCTGAGATCACCTTGCGCGGCATGACATGGGACCATGCGCGGGGGTTCGACCCGATGGTCGCGACGTCCGAGGCCTACGGCCGCGCCCATCCCGGCGTGACGATCACATGGGAGAAACGGTCGCTTCAGGCCTTTGCCGACCGACCCATCGGCGAGATGGCGGGGGAGTATGACCTCATGGTCATCGACCATCCGCATGTGGGCGAGGTGGCGCGGGCGGGCGATCTGTTGGCCCTCGATCTGCCCGAGCGGGCGTCGGAGATGGCGGCGCTGGCTGCGGGGTCGGTCGGGGCGTCTCATCCGTCCTACGAATTCGACGGGCGGCAATGGGGGCTGGCGATTGACGCAGCCACGCCCGTGGCCTGTTTCCGGGGCGACCTGATCGAAGCCGCGCCTGCCGACTGGGCGGGCGTGCTGGATCTGGCGCGGGCGGGCAAGGTGGGCTTTGCGCTGATCCCGATCAATGCGCTGATGACGTTCTTCGGGATCGCTCGGAACAAGGGCTTCGCGGTGGCCGAAGACCCGGAGCAGTTGATCGTGCCCGAGGCGGGGGCAGAGGTGCTGGAGACCTTGCGCGAGGTGTTGGCGCTGATGGATCCGCGCTGCCTGACGCTGGATCCGATCGGGATCTATGAATGGATGGGGCGGCAGGCGGGGGCACCGGCCTATTCGCCTTTCGGCTATGGCTATACGAATTACTCGCGCGACGGATACTGCCGCTTTCCGCTGACCTTTGCCGATGCGCCCGGCTGGAACGGGGCGGGGCCGCAGGGCACGGTGTTGGGGGGGACGGGGATTGCCGTTTCGGCCCGCACAGTGCATCCCGAGGTGGCTGTGGATTACGCCTTCTGGATCGCGGGGGCGGAGTGTCAGAAAGGGCTGTTCTTCCAGAGCGGGGGGCAGCCCGGCCATGCGGCGGCCTGGGAGGATGACGCCTGCAACGCCGCATCCCGCAACTTCTTCCGCAACACGCGGGCGACGCTGGAAAGCGCATGGGTGCGGCCACGCTATGACGGCTACATGGGCCTGCAGGACAAAGGCGGCGACATCGTCCACGCCTGCCTGCGGGGCGAGGCGGGGGTGGCCGCGACAGTGGATGCGCTGCAGGCCGCCTATCGGGAGAGCCGGGGATGATGCGGCCGCTCGAAGGGATCACGGTCGTCGAATTCGCCCAGTATCTGTCGGGGCCGTTTGCGGGGCTGAAGCTGGCCGATCTTGGCGCGCGGGTGATCAAGGTCGAGCGGCCCGGGACCGGCGATCCCTGCCGGGGGCTGTTCATCTCGGACCCGGTTCAGGGCGAGAACACGTTGTTCCATGCGATCAACCGGGGCAAGGAAAGCCTGACCGCCGATCTGCGCGATCCGAGCGACCGGGCGATGTTGCAGGATCTGGTGGCGCGGGCCGATGTGGTGATCCAGAACTTCCGCCCCGGCGTGATCGAGCGGCAGGGGTTCGGCCATGAGGCTTGCCACGCGCTGAACCCGGGGCTGGTCTATGGCTCGATCAGCGGGTTTGGCGAGACAGACTGGCGCGACCTGCCGGGGCAGGATCTGCTGGCGCAATCGCGTTCGGGGCTGGTCTGGCTGTCGGGGTCGCGGGACGATCCGCCGGTGCCGATGGGGCTTGCCGTGGCCGACATGCTGTCGGGCGAGGCGCTGACGCAGGGGATATTGGCGGCGCTGGTCGGGCGGGGCCGGACGGGGCAGGGCGCGCTGGTCGAGACGAGCCTGCTGGAGGCGGTGCTGTCGTTCCAGTTCGAGGTGCTGACCACGCATCTGAACGATGGCGGCAAGCTGCCCGACCGGGCGGGGATGGGCGGCGCGCATGCCTATATCGGGGCGCCCTATGGCATCTATCCGACGGCGGACGGCTGGCTTGCGCTGGCGATGGTGCCCTCGCTTGCCGCGCTGGCGCGGTTGATGGACCTGCCCGAGCTTGCCCCCTTTGCCGACGATCCGGCGCTGGCGCGGTCGCGGCGGGACGAGATCAAGGCGATGATCGCGCGCGCCACGCCCGGGCGGCGCACGGCCGACTGGCTGGCCCTGCTGCAACCGGCCGACATCTGGTGCGCCGAGGTGCTGGATTGGGCGGGCCTGCGGCAAAGCCCGGTCTGGGCGCAGCTGGGCATGGAGCGGCTGTTCGGCGGCGGCGATTTCGCCTTTCGCGGCATAAGGGGGCCGGTGCGGCTGGACGGCGCGGCGCCCTGCGGCGCGGCGGCGGCGCCTGCGCTGGGCGCCGACCGGGCGCGGATCATCGAGGAACTTTCCGGCCGCAAGCGCGCGGCAGGCTGAGACGTGAGACGAAAACCCTAGGGAGGACAAGGGGATGACCAGAACGACCAAGAAACTGACGCTGGGCGTGGCGCTGGCCGCGCTGACCGCGGGCGGTGCCGTGGCGCAGGATTGGGGCGATTTCAGCGGCTATACGCTGCGGGTCAAGCTGATCGGCGGCGCGCAATATGAACCGCTTTACGCCACCATCTCGGAATGGGAGGCCGCGACCGGCGCCACGGTCGACATCCTGAGCCGCAAGAACCATTTCGAGCTGGACCGCGAGATCAAGCAGGATATCGCCGCCGGCACGCTGAACTGGTGCGTGGGGTCGAACCATACCTCGTTTGCGCCGCAATACGGCAATATCTACGCCGATCTGAACGACCTGATCGCGCCCGAGGTGCTGGCGGAATTCACGCCGCTCCTGCTCGAGCATTCGACGGTGGATGGCCGCCTCGTGCAGCTGCCGCGCCATTCGGACGTGTCCAACTTGTTCTACCAGAAGTCGCTGTTCGAGGATGCGGACAATCAGGCCGCCTTCCTTGCCGAATACGGCTATGAGCTGGCCCCGCCGGAAACCTGGGCTCAGGTCTTCGATCAGGCGATGTTCTTTGCCGATCCGCCGAATTTCTTCGGCACCCAGTTCGTCGGCAAGGACGAGGCGGTGACGGGCCGGTTCTACGAGATGCTGGTCGCCAATGGCGGCGCGATGTTCGACGACGACTGGAACCCGACCTTCAATTCCGAGGCGGGCGTTGAGGCGCTCGAGTTCTTCGTGGGCCTTTACAACGCGGGCGCGGTGCCGGCGGGCGTTCCCAACTACCTCTGGGACGATACGGGCCTTGGCTTTGCCTCGGGGACGGTGGCGCTGAACCTTGACTGGGGCGGCTGGTCGGCCTTCTTCAACGATGCGGACAATTCCGCCGTGGCGGGGAATGTGGGCGTGATCCGCGCGCCGATGGGAAGCGCGGGCCTGCGAACGGGCTGGTCGGGGTCGCACAGCTTCTCGATCACCGAAGGCTGCGACAACAAGGAGGCGGCGGCGAGCTTCATCACCTTCCTGACCGACCATGACCGGCAGATGATCGAGGCGCGCATGGGTATCCTGCCCACCCGCACCGCCGTCTGGGACGATGCGCTGGCCGAGTTTGCGGATGCGGGCAACGACTTCATGGTCGAGGTCTTCTCCACCTTCCGCACCTCGATGGCCGAGGATGCCTTCACCCCGCCGCTCATCCCCGAATGGATCGAGGTGTCGAACGTCCTTTGGCCGCAATTGCAGGCAGCCATGGTGGGCGACGCCACGCCGCAGGCGGCCCTTGACCGGGCGGCACGCGATGCGGCTGAGATCATGGAAGATGCGGGCTATAACTGAGGCCCGCTTCGGGCGGCCCCTTCGGGGGCCGCCATCCCGGCGCATGCACCGGTGACGAAGACGCGGGGCTCTGCCCCAGTGACGAAGACCCGGGGCTCTGCCGTCGCCATCGGCACTCGGACCGATGGCGCACCGATGGCGACCCCCGGGATATTTTTGAACAAAAGAAGCAGGCAGTGCAGGATAGAATGAACAGGGTGGGCGCGGCATGAGCCGGGCGTTTCAGACCGGACGCGTCAACTGGACGCCGGTGCTGCTCTTGCTGCCGGCGATCGGCGTGATGATGTTCGTGGTGGCGCTGCCGCTGGTGTTCTCGCTTTACACGAGCCTGACCAGCTATCGCCTGACCCGGCCCGAGACGATCTGGGATTTCGTCTGGTTCAGGAATTACGAGCGGCTGTTCGGCAACCGGGATTTCTGGGTGGCCTTCGGGCGGACGATCCTGTTCCTGACCATCGCGCTGAACGTGCAGCTGATCCTGGGCCTGGGCATCGCGCTTCTGATCAACAAGATCACCTGGGGGCAGCGGACGCTGCGCACCATCATGATGTTTCCGATGATGTTCTCGCCCATTCTGGTGGGGTTCCAGTTCAAGTTCATCTTCAACGACAATATCGGCATCCTGAACAATGCGCTGCAGTCGCTGGGCTGGACGGATCGGGCGATCCCCTGGCTGGTGGACGGCAAGCTGGCGATGTTCTCGATCATCTTCGCGGAAGTCTGGATGAGCACTTCGGTTTTTGCCATCCTGCTCTTGGCGGGCCTCTTCGCCATGCCGCGCGATCCGCTCGAGGCGGCGAAGGTGGATGGCTGCAATGCCTGGCAGGTGTTTCGCCATATCACCCTGCCGTTCCTGATGCCCTTTGCCTTCATCGCGATGACGATCCGCAGCCTTGATATCGCGCGGGCCTATGACATCGTGAAAGTGATGACGGACGGGGGGCCGGCGGGGCGGACCGAGCTTCTGTGGACGATGATCGCGCGGACCGCCTATCAGGATGCGCGGATGGGGCAGGCCAATGCGGCGGCCTATCTCTCGACGATCCTGTCGATCGCCTTCACCTATTACTTCTACCTCAAGTTGGTTGAGTCGCGCCGCTATATGGGGGGTGTGCAATGAGCACGAGCTTCTGGCGCGCGCCCCCGCTGCCCACAAGGCGCGAGAGCCCCGCACCGGGGCGGGCGCCGCGCACACCGATCAGGCGGCGGATGCAGTCGGTGGCGCTCTGGTTCGCGACCTTCCTTCTGATGGTCATCATGAGTGTCCCGGGGCTCTGGGTCGTGCTGTCGGCCTTCCGCCCCAACCGCGAGATCCTGGCCAAGCCCCCGGTCTGGGTGCCGACCGAGCTGACGCTGGCCAATTTCGGCAAGATCTTCGGATTTGGTTCGGAACAGGTGGGGATCCCCGTCACCTCGTATTTCATGAATTCGATGATCATCGCGCTGACCTCGACCGTGATCGCGCTGATCATCGGGATGGCGGGGGGCTATGCCTTCGCGCGCTACCGGTTCCGCTTCAAGGGCGGCATCTTCCTTGGTCTGATGCTGTTTCGTGCCGTGCCGGGGATCGCGCTGAGCCTGCCGATCTTCATGATCTGGTCGCGGCTGGGGCTGATCGACGCCAAGATGGGGCTGATCATCGTCTATGTCTCGCTGAACGTGCCCTTCACCATCTGGCTGATCGACGGGTTTTTTCGCCAGATCCCGATGAGCCTGTCGGAGGCGGCACAGGTGGATGGCTGCACGCGCTGGCAGGCCTTCTGGAAGATCGAGTTTCCGCTGGCGCGCAGTGGCATCGCGGCGGCGGGGGTCTTTGCCTTCCTGACCTCGTGGAACGAATTCGCGCTGGCCTCGCAATTGACGAGGTCCACGGACAGCAAGACATTGCCGGTGGGCCTGATGGATTTCACCGCGCAATTCACCATCGACTGGGCGGGCATGTGCGCCATGGCGGTGATCATCATCATCCCGGCGCTGATCATGACCTTCCTTGTGCAGAAACATCTGATCGCCGGGCTGACCTTCGGCGGCGTGAAAGGCTGAGAATGGCGGGAATTACGCTTGCGGGCGTCGAAAAGCACTACGGGCGGATGCGGGTGGTGCATGGCATCGACCTTGACATCGCGCATGAGGAATTCGTCGTGCTGGTGGGCCCGTCGGGTTGCGGCAAGTCCACCACGCTGCGGATGATCGCGGGGCTGGAGGAGATCACCGGGGGCGAGATCCGGATCGGCGAAAGGGTGGTCAACGACCTGCCGCCGCGCAAGCGCAACATCTCGATGGTGTTCCAGAATTACGCGCTTTATCCGCATATGAACGTGCGCGACAACCTTGGCTTCGGGCTGAAGATCGCGGGGCAGCCGCAGGCGGTGATCGCCGAGCGGGTAAGGGAAGCGGCCGAGATCCTTGGGCTGTCGGAGCTGCTGGACCGCACACCGGCCGAGCTTTCGGGCGGACAGCGGCAAAGGGTGGCGATGGGACGGGCCATCGTGCGGCACCCGGATGCGTTCCTGTTCGACGAGCCGCTGTCGAACCTCGACGCGAAACTGCGCGGGCAGATGCGGGCCGAGATCAAGAAGCTGCATCAGAAGGTGAAGACCACGGTCGTCTATGTCACCCATGACCAGATCGAGGCGATGACGCTGGCCGACCGGATCGTGGTGATGCGCGACGGGTATATCGAGCAGGTCGGCACGCCGATGGAGGTCTTCAACCATCCCGCCAACACCTTTGTCGCGACCTTCATCGGCAGCCCGCCGATGAACCTCTTGCCGGGGCGGATCGAGGGCGGGCAGGTGCGGCTGGCAGGGGGCGAGGCGGTGCCGGTGCCCGCGCGCCTTGCCGCCCGGGTGGCCGAGGGGCTGGAGGTGGTGCTGGGCATCCGGCCCGACGACATCAGCCCCGTGGGGCACGGGCTGGGCGAGGTGGCAGAGCCCGCCGACATCACGCTGACCGTTTCCATTGCCGAGCCGCTGGGGATGGAAAGCCTGATCTATACCACCATCGCCGGGCAGGAGGTGCAGGCCAAGCTTTACGGTCCCCGCATCGTCGGACCGGGCGAGGTGCTGCCGTTCCGGCTTGCGCTGGAACGCGCGCATCTATTCGATGCCGAGACGGGCGACACACTGGAGGCGCGCTGATGGCACGGATCGAACGGGTCGAGATACGGATGGTCGACCTTGTGCCCAAGGTGAAGCGCACCGATGCGATCCAGTCCTTCGTCAGTCAGGAAACCCCCATCGTCACCATCACCGACAGCGACGGTGCGACGGGGACGGGCTATTCCTACACGATCGGCACCGGGGGGCCTGCCGTCGTCTCGCTTCTGCGCGAGACGCTGGCCCCGCGCCTGATCGGGCGAGAGGCGGAAGAGATCGAGGGGATCTGGCGCGATCTTCTGTTCGTCACCCATGCGACGGCTGTGGGGGCGCTGACCTCGCTGGCGCTGGCGGCTGTCGACACCGCGCTTTGGGATCTGCGCTGCCGACGGGCGCGGGTGCCGCTCTGGCGCATGGCGGGGGGCGCGAAGGACAGCGTTCAGGTCTATTCGACCGAAGGCGGCTGGCTCCATATCGAGACGGGCGCGCTGGTCGATGATGCGCTGGCGGTCGCGGCGCAGGGGTTTGCGGGCGCGAAGGTCAAGATCGGGCGGCCGCATCTGGCCGAGGATGATGCAAGGCTGGGGGCGGTGCGCGCGGCGGTGGGCGATGCGTTCCACATCTTCACCGACGCCAATCAGGGCTTCTCGCTGCATCAGGCGATGATGCGGGCCGACATGCTGGCCCGTCACGGAATCGGCTGGTTCGAGGAGCCGATGCCCGCCGATGATGTGGGGGCGCATGCGCAACTGGCCCGCCATTCCCGCGTGCCGATCGCGGTGGGCGAAAGCATGTATTCGATCAGCCAGTTCAAGGATTACTTCGTCCAGGGGGCGGCCAGCATCTGTCAGGTCGATGCGGCGCGGATCGGGGGGATCACGCCCTGGCTCAAGGTGGCCCATATGGCCGAGGCGCATAACATCAGCGTCTGCCCGCATTTCCTGATGGAGCTGCATGTCAGCCTGATCTGCGCCGTGCCGAATTCATGGATGCTGGAATATATACCGCAACTGGACGCGATCACGACCTCGCGCCTCGACCTGCGGCAGGGCCGCGCGCATCCGCCGGAAAGCCCCGGCATCGGGATCGACTGGGACTGGGGCGCGATTGCCGCGCAGACGGTCGAGGGAAGCCACGCCATCATCGGAGGAACGACATGAAGCGCTATGGATCGGTCATCGGGGTGAATGAGGAGAAGAAGGCGGAATATATCCGGCTTCATGCGGCGGTCTGGCCCGAGATTCTGGCCACGATCACCGCCTGCAACATCCGCAATTATTCGATCTTCCTCAAGGAACCGGAGAACATCCTGTTCTCCTACTTCGAATATGTCGGCGACGATTTCGAGGGCGACATGGCGAAGATGGCGGCCGACCCCAAGACGCAAGAGTGGTGGGATGTCTGCAAGCCCTGCCAGCGCCCGTTCGAGACACGGGCCGAGGGCGAATGGTGGGCCGATATCCGCGAAGTGTTCCACCATGACTGACGCGCGGGTGGGGGTGCTGCAGGGGGTCTATACGAGCGTCATTCACGACGTGATGCGCGCGATGGGCCTGCGCAACTTCACCCTGCCGCCCCGGATCACGCCGCTGCAGCCCGAGATGGTGCTCACGGGGCCCGCCTTCACCATCGAGGGCCGGATCGACGAGACGGCGGATGCGCATCAGACGCTGCTCGACTGGACGGGGCTGCTCTCGCAGGCCCGGCCCGGTCATGTCTGGGTCAGCCAGCCCCATAACCAGCTTGTGGCCCAGATGGGCGAGTTGTCGGCCGAGACCTTGCACCGCAAGGGCGTGCTGGGCTGCGTCCTTGACGGGGGCTTGCGCGACGCGAATTTCATCCTGCGGCTGGGTTTTCCCTGCTGGCGCACCTTCCACACCCCGCGCGATGTGGTGGGGCTGTGGCGGCCCACGGGCGTGGATGTGCCGGTGATGATCGGCGATGTCCTTGTGCGCCCCGGCGACTGGGTGCATGGCGACCGCGACGGGATGGTGGTCATCCCGGTCGAGCGGCTGGACGAGGTGACGGAAAAGGCGGTCGCGGCCATGGAGACCGAAAGCCTTGTCCGCCGTGCCATCCTTGACGGTGTTGACCCGCAGGAGGCCTATCTTCGGCACGGGAAGTTCTGAGATGCGGATCGCCGCGCTCGATATCCGGGCCTGCCGGACCACCGGAGAGGCGGTCGCCCTCAAGGGCGGGGCGGCGGATGCGCTGGAATTCGTGGTCTATACCCTGCGGACGGATTGCGGGCGCGCGGCGTCGATGCTTGGTTTCGCCGGGCGGTCGGCCTTGGGCAGTGCGCATCTGGCGGCAGCCTCGCTCCGGCCCTTTGTCGTCGGGCGCGATGCGCGCGAGCGCGAGGGGCTTTGGCGCGATTGGCGGCGGGCGGATCGTTGGTGGCATCACCTGCCGATCTACAGCTACGGGCCGCTGGATTGCTGCCTGTGGATCCTTGCCGCCGAGGCCGCCGACCAGCCGCTCTGGCGGTATCTGGGCGGCGCGCGGGGCGAGGTGCCGACCTATGCCTCCTCGCTCGTGCTGGAAAGCGCCGAGGCCTATGCCGACGAGGTTCGCGCCGTGCAGGCGGCCGGCTTCAGGGGCTACAAGATCCATCCGCCGGGGCGGGATCTGGCCGAGGACATCGCGATCCACCGCGCGGTGCGGGCGGCGGCGGGGGACGATTTTGCGCTGATGTCCGATCCGGTCCAGCCCTATACCTTCGATCAGGCCTTGCGGCTGGGGCGCGCGCTGGAAGAGATGGGCTATCTCTGGCTGGAAGAGCCGCTGCCGGACGAGAATTTCGCCGCCTTGCGGGAACTGACGCGGCAACTGGATATCCCGGTCGTGGGCTGCGAGGTGCTGGCCAAACATCCCTGGTCGGTGGCCGAATGCGTGGCGACACGGGTGGTGGACGCGGTGCGCGCGGATGTAAGCTGGTCAGGCGGCGTGACGGGCGTGCTCAAGACGGCGGCGCTGGCGGAGGCCTTCCACATGAATTGCGAGTTGCATTCGACGATCTTTCACCCGCTGGAACTTGTGAACCTGCATTGCGCCGCGGCGGTGACGAATTGCGGCATGTTCGAGGTGCTCTGGCCGATGGAGCGCTTCGCCATCGGGCTTGCCGGGGCGCTGCCGGTCGAAGGCGGCATCGCGCGGCTGCCGGAGGGGGCGGGGCTGGGGATGGAGCTGGACTGGGATTTCATCGAGGAGGCGACGATTGCCACCGTCTGACAATACCGACCCCCGCCTGTTGCTGCTGTCGCCCGGTGACAGCGTCCTTGTCCTGCGCGAGCGGATCGAGGCGGGCGAGACGGTCATGGTCGAGGGGCTGGCCGTGACGGTGCCGGAGGCACTGGCGCTGGGGCACAAGATCGCGCGGGTGGATCTGGCCGAGGGAGAGCAGGTGCTGAAATACGGGGCACCCATCGGACGGGCAAGCCGCGCCATTGCCAAGGGGGATCACGTGCATACCCATAACCTGCGCAGTGACTACACGCCCACGCATCAACGCGGCGGGGCGCTTGCCGGGGAGGTGGCATGATGCGGGGCTATCTTCGCAGCGACGGGCGCAAGGGGATCCGCAACCTGATCGCAGTGGCTTACCTTGTGGAATGCGCCCATCACGTCGCCCGCAGGATCGCCGAGGCGGATCCCGAGCGGGCGCATGTGATCGGCTTTCCGGGTTGTTTCCCCAATCCTTACGCGCAGAAGATGATGGAGCGGCTCTGCACCCATCCCAATGTCGGGGCGGTGGTGCTTGTCTCGCTTGGCTGCGAAAGCTTCGACCGGGCCGCTTTGGAGCGCGTCGTGCGCGCATCAGACCGGCCGCTGCGGGTGGTGGTGATCCAGGGCGAGGGGGGGACGCGGTCCTCGATCGCGGCCGGGCGGGCCTTTGTCGAGGAACAGGGGCCACTGCTGGAAGCGGCCGAGACGGTGCCGATGGCGGTCTCGGATCTTGTCGTGGGCACGGTCTGCGGCGGGTCGGACGGGACGAGCGGCATCACCGGCAACCCGGCGGCGGGGATCGCCTTCGACCGGCTGGTGGCGGAAGGGGCAGCCTGCATCTTCGAGGAGACGGGGGAACTCATCGGCTGCGAGGGGATCATGGAGGCCCGCGCCGCCACGCCCGCGCTGGGGACCGAGATCCGGGCGAGTGTGGAGAAGGCGGCCCGCTATTACGCGGCGCTGGGATACGGGTCGTTTGCGGCCGGCAATGCCGATGGCGGGCTGACGACGATCGAGGAAAAATCGCTGGGCGCCTATATGAAATCGGGGCAGTCGCGGATCTCGGGCCTGATCAAGCCGGGGGACATTCCGCCGAAGGGGGGGCTGTATCTGATGGATGTCGTGCCCGACGGCGAGGTGCGGTTCGGCTTTCCCAACATCAGCGACAATGCCGAGATCGTGGAGATGATGGCCAGCGGGGCCCTGTGTACGCTCTTCGTGACGGGGCGGGGGTCGGTGGTGGGATCGGCGCTGGCGCCGGTGGTGAAGATCGCGGCCAATCCGGTGATGTATGCGCGGATGGAGGAGGATATGGATGTGAATGCCGGTCGCATCCTGACGGGGGGGGCGACGCTCGCGGAAGTGGGAGAGGAGATCTACCGGACGGTGATCGGGCTGGCCGAGGGGCGGCGGACGAAATCGGAGGAGCTGGGGCATCAGGAATTCATCCTGACCTACAAGAGCTTCGAGCCGATCGGCCCGGCCTGTCTGCCGGTGTGACGTTGGGGGGGCGCAAATTTTGCAAATTTGCGCATGGGGGGCGCTGCCCCCCGCGGCTTCGCGTTCGGCGGCAAAACGGTCCGCTGGACCGTTTTGTTGCCTCACCCCCCGGGATATTTGGAAACGAAAGAAGGGCAGGGGTTCGGCCTCTGGGGTGAATGATGGGACGACTTGAGGGCAAGCGCGCGCTGGTGACGGCGGCGGGGCAGGGGATCGGGCGGGCCTCGGCCCTGCGGCTGGCGTCGGAAGGGGCGCAGGTGGTGGCCACGGATGTGAACGAGGCGGCGCTGGCGGAACTGGCGGCCGAAGGGCTGGAGGTGCGGGTGCTGGATGTGCGCGCGCCCGAAAGCATTGCTGCGGCAGTTGCGGCGGTGGGCGCGCCGGATGTGCTGTTCAACTGCGCGGGCTTTGTCGCGGCGGGCACGATCCTGGACTGCGACGAGGCGCAATGGGCCTTCAGCATGGATCTGAACATGACGGCCATGTACCGGATGTGCCGGGCCTTTCTGCCGGGCATGATCGCCAACGGGGGCGGCTCGATCATCAACATGGCCTCGGTGGCGGGCTCGGTGATCGCCGCACCCAACCGGTTCGTCTATGGGGCGACCAAGGCGGGCGTGATCGGGCTGACCAAGAGCATCGCCGCGGATTTCGTGAGCAAGGGCATCCGCTGCAATGCGATCTGTCCGGGCACGGTGGAGAGCCCGTCGCTGGACCAGCGGCTGCGGGATACGGGCGATTACGAGGCGGCGAAGGCGGCCTTCATCGCCCGCCAGCCCATCGGGCGGATCGGCAAGCCCGAGGAGATCGCGGCGCTGGTGGCTTACCTCGCCAGCGACGACAGCAGCTATACCACCGGGGTCGCGCATGTGATCGACGGTGGCTGGGCCAATATCTGAAACGGAGGGGACCATGGCATTCATCGACACGCATCTGCACCTGATCTGGCGGGATCGCTTCGGTTATTCCTGGACCGACGGCGTGCCGCCGCTGGCCTCGGGCGATTTCACGCTGGAGGATGCGGCGGCACTTGGCGGCGACCGGGTCGCGGGGCGCATCTTCATGGAGGTGGGTGTCGATGATGCCGACTACCGGCCCGAGGCGCGCTATGTGGCCACGCTGGTGGGGACCCAGGGCCTGCTGGGGCAGATCGCCTCGTGCCGGCCGGAAGAGGACGCGGGCTTCGACGCCTGGCTCGAGGAATGCGAGGGGCTGGAAGTCGTGGGCTTCCGGCGCATCCTGCATACTGTTGACGACGCGATGTCGGAGGCGGAGGGGTTCCGCGCCAATATCCGCAGGATCGGGGCGAAGGGTCGTGTCTTCGACATGTGTTTGCGTGCCAACCAGCGGCATCTGGGCGTTAAGCTGGCGCGGGGCGGTACGGAGGTGTCCTTAGTGGTGGCTCCCTGCGGGGTGCCGGATATCGCCGGGGGCGCGTTCGACAGCTGGCGCGACGGGATCGATGCCATCGCCGAGGTGGACAATGTCACGCTGAAGCTTTCGGGGATCAGCGCCTATGCCGCCCCCGGCACGGCGGATGGCGCGACGCTGGCGCCCTGGATCGACCATGTGATCGGGGCCTTCGGGCCGGGGCGTATCCTGTGGGGCAGCGACTGGCCGGTGGTGAACCTTGGCACCAGCATGCCCGCCTGGATCGACATCTGCGAGGCTGTGCTGGCGAAGCTGTCGGACGACGAAGCTGCGGCCATCGCGCATGGCAACGCCCAGCGGGTTTACGGGGTGCGGCTCTGATTGACAGTCCGGGGGCGGGGGCCTAGCCCTCGGCTCGCGGATCATCAGGGAGGAACGCATGGAACCGGTCGGCATCGGCATCATCGGCACAGGCAATATCTCGGACGCCTATCTGAAGGCGGCCCCCGGCTTTCCCGTCCTGCGGATGGTGGCCTGCGCCGATATCAACATGGAGGCCGCGCGCGCCAAGGCGGCGACCTACGGGATCGAGGCGATGGAGGTGGCGGCACTTCTGGCCGATCCGCGGATCGAGGTGGTGCTGAACCTGACCACGCCCCAGCATCATGTGCCGGTCGGCCTGCAGGTGATCGCGGCAGGCAAGCATGTCTATGCCGAAAAGCCGCTGGCCGTGGAATTGTCCGAAGCGGTCAAGCTGGTGGCCGCAGCCGAGGCGGCCGGCCTGCGGGTGGGATCGGCGCCCGATACCTTCCTTGGCGGGTCGCACCAGACGGCGCGGGCGGCGCTGGATGACGGGATCATCGGCGAGGTGGTGGCGGGATCGGCGCATATGATGGTGCCGGGGCATGAGTTGTGGCACCCCAACCCCGATTTCTACTAC
Organism: Rubellimicrobium sp.; assembly: GCA_020832515.1. Taxonomy (GTDB): domain Bacteria; phylum Pseudomonadota; class Alphaproteobacteria; order Rhodobacterales; family Rhodobacteraceae; genus JAFIEN01. Next base: position 18,228 of record JAFIEN010000010.1, read on the forward strand.
AAGGCCGGGGGCGGGCCGATGCTGGACATGGGGCCCTATTACCTGACCTGCCTTGTCAACATGATCGGGCCAGTCAGTGTCGTGACCGGCGCCGTGTCGCGGGCGCATGAGACGCGGACCATCGCTTCGGGGCCGCGCGCGGGCGAGGTGGTGAGCGTCGAGGTGCCGACCCATATCTCGGGGATCCTCGACTTTGCCAATGGCGCGCAGGTCACGATCACCACCAGCTTCGACGTCTGGAAACATGGTCACAACCATATCGAGCTTTACGGGCGGACCGGCGCGATGATCGTGCCTGATCCCAACCGCTTCGATGGCGCGGTGATGGTGGCGGATGGCAAGGGCGAGTGGCGGGAACTGCCGCAGGCGCATGGCTATGGCGACGACAATTACCGCATCCTTGGCCTGGCCGACATGGCGACTGCCATCCGGGCCGGGCGGCCGCATCGGGCGGGGCTTGAACTGGCGCTGCATGTGCTCGAGATCATGGAGGCGATCATCCGGTCGGGCGAGGCGGGACAGCGCCTTGAGCTTGGCCATCCCGCCGCGCGGCCGGCGGCGATGATCGCGGGTCTGCCGAAGGGCGTGCTTGATCCGGCCTGAGCCGGACCCTTGGGACGCACGGGGCCGAAAATTTGTCTGACATTTTTTGAAGCCAAGGGCCAAGCCTTTGGCTTCATTCATTTATGCCGTTTTCAAAATCTGTTGCCAGGTGCAGTCTTAAATGTCAGACATATTGAGATGCCGGTGAAATCCAGCCGGAATCGCCCTGGCCCGCCGATCAGAGCGGGGAGGGCTGACAGGGCGGGGCGCGTCGCGCCGTCCGTGCGACCAATGAGGGAGTTTGCACATGTCGTTTCATCGTACGACCAGTCTTTCGCGGGCTGGCGCAGTCGCCATTGCCATGGGTCTGGCCCTGCCCGCCCTGGCTCAGCAGGGCACGGTCAATGCACCGGGCGACAACACGACCGGCACGTATTTCGATTACATGCGCACGGTCTATGCCCGGGCCGGCAACCCCGAGATCTCGCAGCTTCCGCTGACCACATTCGACAATGAATACGAGCTGCACGGCATGGCCGCCGAAAGCTGGGAAGTGTCGGACGACGGCCTGACCTGGACCTTCACCCTGCGCGAGGGCCTTGTCTTTTCGGATGGCGAGCCGCTGACGGCGCATGATTACATCCTGGCGCTGCAACGCGCCGCCACGACCGGCTATGACTTCGGCTGGTACTGGGATTTCGCGGGCGGCATCGCCGGCTGGTCCGATGTGGCCGAAGGCGATGCGGGCCCCGAGGCGCTGGGCATCGTTGCCATCGACGACCTGACGCTGCAGGTGACCACCGCCTCGCCCAAGCCCTATCTGCCGTCCGTGGTCAGCCTGTGGTATCCGGTGCCGCGCCACATGTACGAGGCGCATGGCGATGACTGGGCGACCGATGTCTCGACCATCGTCTCGTCCGGGCCTTTCGTGCTGGAAAGCTGGGAACGGGCGAACAACGGCATGGTCTTCGTGCGCAACGAAGCCTACACCGGCCCCTGGCCCGCACAGGTCGGGCGTGTGGTGATCGACCAGACGCTGGGTGCCCCGGAAGTGGGTCTGCCGGCCTTCCTTGCAGGCGACGCGGATTTCGCGGTTCTGAACGCCGGGCAGATCCCGTTCGTCGAACAGCGGATGCCCGAGATGATCCGGCAGAACGCGATCTTCGCGACCTCGTATCTGTCCTTCGATCTGGAAAGCTATCCGTTCGACAATCTTGACGTGCGAAAGGCGCTCTACTTCGCCATCAACCGCGACGAGATGACCGAGACCGTGCTGCGCAACCTTGCTGTTCCGGCCGGCTCGATCCTGCCGCCGGGCTTTCCCGGGCATAACGAAGAGATCGTCTCGCAGGCCGTCTTCGACCCCGAGCGTGCGCGCGAACATCTGGCCGCCGCGGGCTATCCGGGTGGCGAGGGCTTCCCCGAGATCGAGATCTGGTATCGCGAGCAAGGCGGCTACAACGGCGCGATCACGCCGCCGATGCTGCAGTATCTGCAGGCGCAGTTCGACGAGCATCTGGGCATCACCATGAATATCCGCGTGATGCCGATCCAGGACTGGATGCAGGCGCTTCTGAACCGCGAGCACAATTTCTTCCTGTCGCCCTATGAATACGACTATATCGACCCGTCGAACTTCTACGGCATCTTCTTCAACGGCGGCCGTCACCACCATTTCGTCCCCGAATATGACGAACTGGTCGCCGCCGCCGATGCCAACCCGGTCTGGGAAGATCGGTTCGAGCTGTATCGTCAGGCCGAACAGGTGCTGATCGACAACGGCTCGATCGTGCCGCTGGTCCATCCGATCCAGAAGTTCGTCGTCAGCGACCGGCTTTCGGGTATCGGCGTCGAGCCCAACTCGGCCGGCATGACGCCGCTGGCCCGGCTGAACCCGTTCTTCTACGGGCATGTCGAAGTCGCGAACTGATCACGTTGTTCTCCCTGCCCGTTCCCCTTTCGGGGGCGGGCAACTTGCCCCGGTCGGTTGCGTCCAGTGATGGTGCTGCAGCGGATCGGGGCATCTTTCCCACCGAAACTCCCCAACGACAGGCACAGGCAGGATGCATCTGGTCGAGATCTCCGACCTCGAGGTCAGCTTTCCGCAGGCCGATGGCGTGGTGCAGGCGGTGCGCGGGGCCTCGTTCCATGTTGATGCGGGCGAAAGCCTGGGCATCGTCGGCGAAAGCGGCTCGGGCAAGTCGGTCACCTGCATGGCGGCGCTGCGTCTGTTGCGACAGCCGCCTGCGCGGATCAGTGCCAGCCGCCTCAACGTAGACGGAACCGACATGCTGGCCGCCGACAAGCGCAAGCTGGCAAGCCTGCGGGGCCGGGTCGCGGCGATGGTGTTTCAGGATCCGATGACCGCCTTCGACCCCGTCTTCACCATCGGCTACCAGATCGGCGAGACGATCCGCGCCCATCGCGAGGCGACCAAGGCAGCAGCCCGATCCGAGGCCGAGGCGCTGCTTGCGCGCGTCGAGATCCGCAACCCTTCGGCGGTGGCCGACAGCTATCCGCATCAGCTTTCGGGGGGCATGCTGCAGCGCGCGATGATCGCGATGGCGCTGTCGTGCCAGCCGCGTGTTCTTTTCGCCGATGAACCGACGACCGCGCTGGATGTGACGGTGCAGGCGCAGATATTGCAGCTTATCAAGGAATTGCAGGCCGAACTTGGCATGGGCCTTGTGATGATCACCCATGACCTTGGCGTGATTGCCGAGACCGTGGACCGCGTTGTGGTGATGTATGGCGGCCGGGTGATGGAAGAGGCGCCGGTCGATGCGATCTTCGACGCGCCGCAGCACCCCTATACGGTTGCCCTCATGGGCTCGATGCCGGGCCTTGCCCCGGGCAGGCGGCTTGTGGAAATTCCCGGCGGCTCGCCCGATCCGTCGAACCCGCCTTCGGGCTGTCCGTTTCATCCCCGCTGCACCCAGGCCGATGCCCGGTGCGCCGCCGAGATGCCGCCGGTGGTCCGGACAGGGCCACAGGCGCAGGCCGCCTGCTGGAGGCTGACATGACGGTCGCGGCGCTGGAACTGCGGGGTCTGAGCAAGGAGTTTTCCCTTCCCGGCGCGGGCTGGTTCGCACCGCCGCAAAAGATTCAGGCAGTGCGCTCGGTCAATCTGGTCGTGCCGAAGAATGCCATCGTCGGCCTGGTCGGCGAAAGCGGATCGGGCAAGACGACGACCGGGATGGTCGCCCTGCGCCTGACCGAGCCTACGGGCGGGCAGATCCTGCTTGATGGCGCCGATATCACCCGCCTGCCGCATGGCGCGCTGAAACCCCATCGGCGCAAGATGCAGGTGGTGTTCCAGGACAGCTATTCGGCGCTGGACCCGATGTTCACCCTGGTGCGGATCGTCGCCCAACCGCTCGAGATCCACGGGATGGGCTCGGCGCGCGAGCGTGAGGCGCAGGCGCTTGACTGGCTTGAGCGGGTGGGCCTGCACCGCAGTTACGGCAACCGCTATCCGCACGAACTGTCCGGCGGGCAGCGCCAGCGGGTGGCCATCGCCCGCGCGCTGATCCTCAAGCCGCAGGTCCTGATCGCGGACGAGCCGACCTCGGCGCTGGATGTGTCGGTCAAGGCGCAGATCATCAACCTCTTGCAGGATCTGCAGGCCGAGATGGGGCTGTCGATCCTGTTCATCAGCCATGACCTGTCGGTTGTGCGCTCGCTGACCGATACGGTCGCGGTCATGTTCAACGGACGCATCGTGGAACAGGCCCCGACCGAGGCGATCTTCGCCGATGCGCGCCATCCCTATACCGTCTCGCTTCTCGACGCGATCCCGGCCGCCCATCCGCGCAATCGCCGGTTGCGGACCTTTCGCACGCGGGACGAGCTTGAGGCGGCGACCCCGCGCCTCTCTGCGGCCGAACTGGGGCAGGCCCCGTCACCGACCCCCCGACTGGTCGAGGTTGCGCCAGGGCATCTTGTGGAGGCGATCCTGACATGACCCGTTTCATCCTGCAGCGGCTTCTCTCGGTCGCGACGACCTTTTTCATCGTCTCGGTCATCATCTTCCTGATGATGCATTCCATCCCCGGCGGCCCATTCGACGGCGGCGAGATGCCCCTGCCGCCCGCCGTGCGCGAACGGATCATGGCGCAATACGGCCTCGATCAGCCGCTTTATGTTCAGTATTTCAAATATATGGGCGGCGTTCTTCAGGGCGATTTCGGCGTTCCGTTTCAGGCGCCGGGGCAGACGGTCGTGTCGCTGCTGTCGCAGGCCTGGATCCCCAGCCTTGTGCTGGGCGGTCTGGGCGTCCTGATCGGGGCGCCGCTGGGTATCCTGCTGGGCATCGCCGCGGCATTGAACCGCAACACCTGGATCGACTATCTCGCCTCGGCCGTGGCGACGCTGGGCCTGACGATCCCGGTCTTCGTCACCTCGATGATCCTGATCCTTGTCTTCGCGGTCTGGTTGAACTGGTTGCCGTCAAGCGGTTGGCCCGAGCCGCACAAGTGGATCCTGCCCATCACCGCCTATGCGACGATCCCGCTTGCGACCTATGCCCGATACACACGGTCGGCCATGCTCGACACGCTGAACAAGCCCTTCGTGACGGTGCTGCGCGCCAAGGGCCTGTCCGAGGGGCGGATCGTCTATACCCATGTGCTGCGCAATTCCTCGATCCCGATGGTGACGGTGTTCCTGCCGATGTTCATCGGCACGGCCACAGGCTCGATCTTCGTCGAGTCGATGTTCCGCGTGCCGGGGCTGGGGCTGTTCTTCGTCTCGTCGATCCGCACCCGCGATTACCCGACGGAAATGGCGCTCATGCTCATGCTGACGCTGATGTTCTGTGTGGCCTACATCATCTCGGACATCCTTTACGCCATGCTGAACCCCCGTATCCGCAACGGAGGGCGCAGCACATGAGCGTGATCGGCACCGAACAGGGGCGCGTGAGCGATCTTGTCCACCCCGCGCCACCCCCTGCGCCGCCGGCGGGGCGGCAGCGCGGGCCGGTATGGTTCGCGTGGAAACGGTTTTCGGCCAACAAGGCGGCCGTCGCGGGGGGGATCGTGCTGGGCATCCTGATCCTGCTGGCGATCTTTGCGCCGCTTGTGACCAAGACCGGGCCCAACCAGCAGGCCTTTCTGACCCAGGCCCTTTCGCCGCCCTCGGCCGAATTCTGGTTCGGGGTCGACGATCTTGGCCGCGATTTCTTTACCCGCATCGTCTATGGCGCGCGGGTGTCGCTGACCATCGGCTTTGCGGCGGCCTTCTGTTCGATCCTGATCGGCATCCCGCTGGGGGCGCTGGCGGGCTATTACGGCGGCAAGACGGATTGGGTGGTCATGCGCATCATCGAGATCTTCTCGGTCGTCCCGCCGCTCCTGGCCGCCATGCTTCTGGCCGCCGTGACGCGCGGCGGCTTCAGGACGATCGTCATCATCGCGGGCCTGTTCGGCTGGGTGCAGGTCTGTCTTCTGGTGCGTGCGCAGGTCAAGGCCTACAAGGAAAAGGAATTTGTCCGCGCGGCGGAGGCCCTTGGCGCAAGCCCCGGATACATCATCCGCAAACACCTGATCCCCAATGCCGTGTCGCCCATCATCGTGGGTTTCGTCCTTGCCATCCCGCTGGCGATGATGCTCGAGGCGTCCTTGTCCTTCCTTGGCATCGGGGTCATGCCGCCGACGCCAAGCTGGGGGCAGATGATCAATACCGGCATGAATTTCATGTATTTCTACTGGCACATGGCCGTTTTCCCCACCGCAGCGCTGGCCATCACGGTTCTGGCCACCACGCTGTTCGGCGACGGATTGCGCGATGCGCTGGACCCGACCCTGAAAGGGACTTGAGGCATCATGGACGACAATCTCGCCTCCCTCTTCCATCTCGATCCCGAGGTGGTCTTTCTCAACCACGGCTCGTTCGGGGCCTGCCCCAAGCCGGTCTTCCAGGCCTATCAGGACTGGCAGTTGAAGCTGGAGCGCCAGCCTGTTGCCTTCCTTGACCCGGTGCGGGGCTACAGCGCCTGGATGCGGGATGCGCGGGTCGCACTGGGGAGCTTTCTCAATGCCGATCCGGACGATCTGGTCGGCGTGATGAATGCGACCGTGGGCCTGAACATCGTGGCCCAGTCGCTGGACCTGTCCCCGGGGGACGAGATCCTGACGACCGATCACGAATATGCGGCACTTGAAAAGACATGGGCCTATGTCGCGCGCCGCGCGGGGGCCAGGGTCGTGCCCGTCACCGTGCCGCTGCCCCTGACGGATGAGGCCGGGTTCACCGCGGCGATCCTTGGCGCGATGACGGATCGGACGAAGGTCCTGTTCCTCAGCCATATCACCTCGGCCACCGCGCTTCTGTTCCCGATCGAGGCCGTGGTGAAAGAGGCGCGCGCGCGCGGCATCCTGACGGTGATCGACGGCGCGCATGTCCCGGGGCATATCCCGCTGGACCTGACCGCGCTGGATGCGGATTTCTATTCCGGCAATTGCCACAAATGGCTGATGTCGCCCAAGGGGGCTGCCTTCCTGCATGTGCGGCGCGATCTGCAACGGAGGATCAACCCGCTGGTCATCAGCCACGGCTGGACCGAGGATCTGCATGAGGCGGGCGCTGCCGGCATGTTCGGCAACAGCCCCTTCATCGACAGCCTCGAGATGCAGGGCACCCGCGATCCTGCCGCATGGCTGACGGTGCCCGACGCGATCCGCTTTCGCGAGCAGCAGGGCTGGGAGGGCGTCGCCGCGCGGTGTCGTGACCTGGCGCAAGAGACGGCGGCCCGCGTGGCGCAGCGGACGGGGCTTGGCCCCTTTTCGAGCCCAGCCTTCTGCGCGCCGCAGATGGTGTCGATGCCCGTGCCCCGCACCGATCCGAAGGCCCTGCAAGAGGCGCTGATGGAGCAATGGCGGATCGAGATCCCCTGTTTCGACTGGAAAGACCACACGATTGTCCGACTGTCGGTTCAGGGCTACAACACCCGTGCGCAGATGGACCTGCTGGTCGAGGCCCTGACAGGGATCCTCGCGCTCAGCGACGCGGCCTGACGATGCGCGGGCGAACAGGCCGGAGGCCGACAGGATGGGTGACACGGCGCTGAAATACCTTGAGCCGCGCGAGGCCGGATCGCGGGGCGTGGCAGTGCTGGATGCGCTGGCCGGCATGATCGAGCGGGCGGGGCTGCAGGTCGGCGACCGCCTGCCGCCCGAGGTGCAACTTGCCGCACAGCTTGGCGTTGGCCGGTCCACGATGCGCGAGGCGCTCAACCGTTGGGAAGGGCTGGGGATCATCCGGCGCAGACGGGGCGACGGGACTTATCTCTCCGCCCCGATCCTGACCGCGCAGGGTGCCGCACCGGTCATGGTGCAGCTTGAAGGCATGTCGATCCTGCGCATGCTCGAGGTGCGCCGCACGGTGGAAACGGATGTGGCGCGCAAGGCGGCCGAAAAGGCGAGCCGCGCCCAGAAGGCCGAGATCGCCCGGCTGTGCGACGTGCTGCTTGCGATCATCGAGGCGGGCGGTGCCTATCGCGAGGCCGACCATGCCTTTCACGCCGCCATCGCCGAGGCGACGGGCAATCCGATGTTCGGGGAAATCCTCGTCCGGCTGGACCAGATGCTCGAGCGCTCTGTCGCCTCGCCCTTTCAGCGCAACGCCTTCGGTCTGGGCAGCTTTCCCCATCACCGGACGCTGTCGGACGCGATCCTTGCCGGCGATTCCGAGGCGGCGGCAAGGGCCGTGCACGCGATCCTTGATTCCGTCGAGGGCGAGGTGCGCCAGATGATCAGCAACGGAGCGCGCGAGGAGGGCCGGGAATGACCGAGATGGACCATCTGGAAACCCTCCATTCCCGCGCGCTCTGGCTGTCGGCCTGGACGGTGCACAATGCCAACCACCTGCGCGACAAGGGCGAGGGGGATGTGAAGGTGGGCGGGCATCAGGCCTCCTCGGCCTCGATGGCGGCGATCCTGACGGCACTTTACTTCCACGTCCTGCGACCCGAGGACAGGGTCGCGGTCAAGCCCCATGCCGCGCCGGTCTTCCATGCGATCCAGTACATGATGGGCCACCAAAGCCTTGCAAACCTGAAGAACTTTCGCGGCTGGGGCGGGGCGCAAAGCTATCCCTCGCGCACCAAGGATGTCGATGACGTCGATTTCTCGACCGGCTCGGTCGGGCTAGGGGCTGCCATGCCGATCTTCGCCTCGATGGTGCAGGATTATGTTCAGGGCCACGGCTGGGGCGGCAAGGCGGGGCGGATGATCGCGCTGATCGGCGACGCCGAACTCGACGAAGGGAACATCTATGAGGCCCTGCAGGAGGGCTGGAAACACGACCTGCGCAATGTCTGGTGGGTGATCGACTACAACCGGCAAAGCCTTGACGGCGTGGTGCACGAGGGCCTCTGGGCGCGGATCGAGGCGATCTTCGAGGCTTTTGGCTGGCGCGTGGTGCGGCTGAAATTCGGCGCCCTGCAGGAGGCGGCCTTTGCCGAGCCGGGGGGCGAGGCGCTTCGGAACTGGATCGACCGCTGCCCCAACGCGCTCTATTCCGCGCTGACCTTTCAGGGCGGCGCGGCCTGGCGCAAGCGGTTGCTCGATGACATCGGCGATCAGGGCCCCGCGACCGCGCTGATCGAAAGCCGCAGCGACGACGATCTTGCCCGGCTGATGGAGAACCTTGGCGGGCATTGCCTTCCCTCGCTCTGCGCGGCCTTCGACGGGATCACCGACGACCGGCCCACGGTCTTCCTCGCCTATACGATCAAGGGCTGGGGCACGCCCTTGGCTGGCCACAAGGACAATCACGCAGGCCTGATGACGCCCACGCAGATGGAGGCCTTTCGCGCCCGGATGGGCGTCGCCGAGGGTCAGGAGTGGGCGCCCTTCGCTGCCGTGCCCGACGAGGGCGCGCTGAAGGATTTCCTCGCCCGCGTGCCCTTCTTCGCCAAGGGCCCCCGCCGCTACACCGCCCCCGCCGTGCCGACCCCCGGCCCGGTGGCGCTGTCCGACAAGCTGCTCTCCACCCAGGCGGGCTTCGGCAAGATCCTGGACGAGATCGCCCGCAGCGGCGGCCCGCTGTCTGATCGGATCGTCACCATGTCGCCCGATGTGACGGTGTCCACCAACCTTGGCGGCTGGGTCAACCGGCGCGGGCTTTTCGCGCGCGAGGCGCGGGGGGATACCTTCCGGGAAGAGCGGATCCCCTCCACCCAGAAATGGATGTTCTCGCCCAGGGGCCAGCATCTGGAACTGGGCATCGCCGAGATGAACCTGATGCTGCTTCTGGGCGCGGCGGGCCTGTCGCATTCGCTGTTCGGCGAGCGTCTGATCCCGGTCGGCACGGTCTATGACCCATTCGTCGCCCGCGGCCTCGATGCGCTGAACTATGCCTGTTATCAGGATGCGCGCTTCATCCTTGTGGGCACGCCCTCGGGCGTGACGCTGGCGCCCGAAGGGGGCGCGCATCAATCCATCGGCTCGCCCCTGATCGGCATGGCGCAGGACGGGATCGCGGCTTTCGAGCCCGCCTTCCTTGATGAGTTGTCGATCATCATGGACTGGTCCTTCGACTACCTGCAGCGCGACGGCGAGGGCGACCCGGACGAGCGCACATGGCTGCGGGACGAGACGGGGGGCTCGGTCTACCTGCGCCTTTCGACCCGGCCGGTGGAACAGGTGCTGCGCCGCGACGACCCGGATTTCGCGCGGGGCGTGATTGACGGGGCCTATTGGCTGCGCGAGCCGGGGCCGAATGCGGATGTGGTGATCGCCTATCAGGGCTGCGTCGCCCCCGAGGCGATCGAGGCCGCGGGCCGGATCATGGGCGCGCGCCGCGATATCGGCGTCCTGGCCGTGACCTCGGCCGACCGCCTGAACGCGGGCTGGACAGCGGCCCGGCGCGCGCGGGGGCGGGGCAACACGGGCGCCGTCAGCCATGCCGAGCGCCTGATGGACCAGCTTCCCGCCCATTGCACGCTGATCACGGTGCTGGACGGGCATCCGGCGACTTTGTCCTGGCTGGGCGCGGTCGCGGGCCACCGCACGGTGCCGCTGGGGGTGGAGCATTTCGGCCAGACCGGCACGATCGCCGACCTCTACCACCATTTCGGCATCGACGCGGATGCGATTGTCGAGGCCGCGAACCACATCGCCCCGGGACGGCCGATCCGGTTGAGGGCGTGAGGGGGGGTGAGGGGCAGCTTTGGGGACGAAGGAGATGTTGCGGCCTTTCGACAGCTGTCCGCACTCCGCCCGAAGCGGACACGGCCATCGTCGCGTCTGGCAGCTTCTGGCTTCTACCTGAGAGCTTAGTTGTAGCGTTTTCTAAGTTCCTCGGTCCAAGTGTTCCAAAGGTTGCACTTGGACAAAATCAGAAATCTTGCGACTTGCTGAACGTTATAGACCTCATAAGGCCCAAGACGGTTGGTTTCAGAGGAAAATGCGTGGGCAGTCATTTTGTTGCGCAAGTACTCGCTAAAATTGATCGCGTCCGGGAGTGAAATCTGACGATCTCTAACCTCAGCACCATCAGAATATTCCGAAAGCTGATTTAGTATTTCGTATACTGGCACTTCAGATTGGTCACCTCGGGTCACCCAATCAATCGTTCTTTCGGGATCAATTCCAGCTTTTTGCATACGTTCTTTGAATTTTCTCAGGAATTCAGGCTCCCAGTGAGGCGTTCCCTTAATATTTCGTGGATTTTCTCCACTTGCCTTTACGCCGAGATCGAGCTCTTCGATGGCAGAATATGCAAGGTTGATCGCCGCAGACGTTCCAACGTGCGAGGCAAAATTGTCGGAGTGTTTTTCAAACACTTGCCCATTACGAGGGTGCATTGACCACGGCGTCACGCACTCGGTTTCATAGCTCTGTGCCAACTTATGAATTGCATAGACAAGCCTATTGTTCCCCCAAGCTGCAGCAGCGACTGCGACCGCAACTGGAAGGGTGTGACGGTAAGTAAACCATTGAAAGAAGCCATCGCTCCGAAAAACGTGCTCAAACGTTATCTCCCGATCTGCTTCGTCGTCAGAGAGTTCGAACCCGGAAGTAGGTGGATTCTTAATGACCGGAAACCCCTCAAGAATGACATTCGCTGCGCAAATCAATTGAATAATATTGGCAGCCTCGGTTTGCTCTGTGTCAAGCATAAGCAAACGCCCGACTTGTTTTCCTTCGCGCCGGATACCTATGTCCTCTAACGCACTGGCTTCGGCTAATTCGCTCATACCAGTTTCGGAGAAGGCATATCGCATAGATGGGTCAGGAATGTCCCGTGTGGACCAGTTCGCAGTGGCGCAAATTGAATGAATCAAATCAATTTCACTGGGTCTGAACACAAGGAAGCTACAAAACTCTGGCATTGGTCCCCCATGAAAAGTGTATAATCTGTAATCGTTCGGCGCAACTTCTTAGGCTCAAGTTTCAACTGCAACACCCAGAGCCCGAAGGGCGTAGGATGTTG
>JAFIEN010000357.1 GCA_020832515.1 Rubellimicrobium sp.
GGGGGGCGGAGGGGGCCTGGGCCGGGGGCCTGGGGGCCCGGGGGCTGCCCGCGCGCGACGGGGGGGCCTGGGGGCGGGGCGCGCCGCCGGATGGGTTGTGCCTGACGGGTGTCAGCTATCCCGAAGATCCGTTCCGGGGGCAGGTCCCTCCGGATGCGGCGCGCGAGACCTGAGCGCGACGGGGGCGCTGCCCCCAAGGCCTGCGGCCTTTCCCCCGGAGTATTTTGGCCAAAGCGAAACAGCAGGCGGCAAGGCGGTGTGACCCCTGGATGGTTGCTAGTCGGACTGTCGGGCCAGCCAGGCCTCCATCCAGGCGATCTCGTCCTTCTGGGCGGCGATGATCGCCTCGGCCAGCGCGCGGACCTCGGGGTCGGTGCCGTATTCGAGGACGATCCGGGCCATCTCGACCGCGCCTTCGTGATGCGGGATCATGCCCCGGATGAAGTCGATATCGGCATCGCCCGTCATCTCGATATCCATGGCGCCATGCATCGCCGCATTGGCGGCGGCAAAGGCGGCAGCGGCTTCGGAGGGGTAGTCGCCGGATTCGGCGCCGTGCATCGCATGGCCTGCGTGCCCGTCATGGCCCCGATGTTGGTCGTGGTCCTGCGCAAGCGCCGGGCTGGCGGCAAGGCAAAGGGCAAGGAAGATGCTGCGCGTCATGGCTGATCCTGCTTCGGGTCTTTGATCGTCACTCCTCCCACATTCCTGCAAGGGGAAGGCAAGTCACGTCGCCGTCACTCTGTTCTGGCCTCCCGCAGGGCGGCGGGCAGGGCCTCGGCGAGACGGTCCAGATCTTCGGGCCGCCCGGCGCTGATGCGGATGCAGCGGTCCTGCGGCGGGGCGAAGGGTTTGCGGATGAACACCCCGCGCGCCGCAAGACCGGCCAGAACGCGGGCGGCGAAAGCCCCGTCCCGCCCGCAATCGACCGCAACGAAATTGGTGGCCGAGGGGATGGGTGTCAGCCCGTTTTCCCGCGAGATGGCGGCGATCCGTTCGCGGGCGGTGGCGACCTCGGCCCGGACGTGTTCCAGCCAGCCCTGATCGGCCAGCGCCGCAAGCGCGCCCGCCTGAGCGATCCGCCCCATGCCGAAATGGTTGCGCACCCGGTCGAAGGCCCGGGTCAGCGCTGCTGCCCCCAGCGCATAGCCCACCCGCAGCCCTGCCATGCCATGCCCCTTGGAGAAGGTACGCATCCGGATCACCCTGGGGTCGGCCGGGTCGATCACCGGCGCGGTGCCCTTGGGGGCAAGGTCGATATAGGCCTCGTCAAGGATCAGGAGGCAGCCTTCGGGCACCTGATCCACCATCCGGGCGATCGTGTCCGCCCCGTGCCATGTGCCCATCGGATTGTCGGGATTGGCAAGGTAGATCAACCGCGCGCCGGTTTCGCGCGCCTGCGCGATCAGGGCGTCGGGGTCTTCTTGATCGTCGCGGTAGGGGACGGTATGGATCACCCCGCCGAAGCCCGCCACATGGAAGGCGAAGGTCGGATAGGCCCCGGCCGAGGTCACGACCGGCGTCCCCGGCCCCACCGTCAGCCGCACCAGAAGGCCCAGAAGCCCGTCGATCCCCTCGCCCGGCATGACATGGGCCGGATCGCAGCCGTGATGCGCGGCCAGCGCCGCGCGCAGATCATGCATCTCGGGGTCGCCATACATCCAGACCTCGGCCGCCGCCCGCTCCATCGCGGCGATGGCGCGGGGCGAAGGGCCGAAGACGCTTTCATTCGCGCCCAGCCGGGCGGAGAAGGCCACCCCCCGCGCGCGCTCCAGCGCCTCGGGGCCGGTGAAGGGCACCGAGGCGGGCAGGCTGGCGGCAAGGGCGGTCAGGCGGGGGTCGCTGGTCATGGTTGCAGATAAGCCCCTCCCTGCCGGGCGGGCAAGGACAAGTCTGGCGTCGCGGCCGACCTTGCACCCCCCCTTGCGCGCCCGTAACGTGGCCCCGGAACGGGGAGGCGGGGATGTCACTGGAAACGGTCAGGGCGCGGGGGCTTGTCCTTCTGGGCTGCGGCAAGATGGGGGGCGCGCTGCTGGCGGGATGGCTGGCGCGCGGGGTGCCGCCGTCCTCGGTCTGGGTGATCGAGCCTGCGCCGTCGGACTGGTTGCGCGCGCAGGGCGTGCATCTGAACGAGGCGCTGCCGCCCGACCCGGCCGTGGCCCTTGTCGCGGGCAAGCCGCAGATGATGGGCGCGGCCCTGCCCGCGCTGCTGGCCTTGGGCAACGGCACGACGCTGTTCCTGTCGATCGCCGCCGGCACCACGATCGCCGCCTTCGAGGCGGCGCTGGGCGAAGACACCCCCATCGTGCGCGCCATGCCCAACACGCCTGCCGCCGTGGGCCGCGGGATCACCGCGCTGATCGGCAATGCCCGCGCCAGTGCCGCCCAGATCGACATGGCCGAGGCGCTTTTGCAGGCCGTGGGCCAGACGGTGCGGCTCGGGTCCGAGGGGCAGATGGACGCGGTCACCGCCGTCTCGGGTTCCGGCCCGGCTTACGTCTTTCACCTGATCGAGACGCTGGCCGCGGCGGGCGAGGCCGAGGGGCTGTCGCCCGATCTGGCGATGCGGCTGGCCAAGGCCACCGTCGGCGGCGCGGGGCAACTGGCGGAAGAGGCGGCGGAGGATCCCGCCCAACTGCGCCGCAACGTGACCTCGCCCAACGGGACGACGCAAGCCGCGCTCGAAGTGCTGATGGATGACGGCGCGGGCCTGCCCCCGCTCATGCGCCGCGCGGTGGCGGCGGCGGCGGCCCGCTCGCGGGAGCTTGCGAATGGCTGAGATCAGTTTCGACGATTTCCTCAAGGTCGATGTCCGCGTCGGCCGCGTCACCCGCGCCGAACCCTTCCCCGAGGCGCGCAAGCCCGCGATCAAGCTCTGGATCGATTTCGGGGCCGAGATCGGGGAACGCAAATCCTCGGCTCAGGTCACGGCCCATTATGACCCCGAAACACTGGTCGGCCGGCAGGTCCTCGCCGTGGTCAACTTCCCGCCCCGCCAGATCGGCAGGTTCCTGTCCGAAGTCCTCGTCCTCGGCCTGCCGGATGCGCAGGGCGAGATCGTCCTCATCCAGCCCGACCAACCCGTGCCCGAAGGAGGGCGACTGCATTGAAGAAACTCCTCATCACCCGCCTCTTGCCCGATGCCAACCTCGCCTTCGCCCGCGCCCGCTTCGACGTGACCCTGCGCGAGACGGCAGTGGGCCTGACGGTGGACGAGGCCGCCGAGGCACTGGCCGAATACGACGCGATCCTGCCCACGCTGGGCGATGCCTTCACCGCGGATGCCTTCGAGAAGGCGAAGGGCCGCATCCGCTGCGGCGTGTTGGCCAATTTCGGTGTGGGCTACAATCATATCGACGTGGCCGCCGCCCGCGCCGCAGGTGTGTCCGTGTCGAACACCCCCGATACCGTGACGGATGCCACGGCCGATATCGGCATGACCCTGATCCTTGCCACCTGCCGCCGCGCGGGCGAGGGGGAACGGGTCTTGCGCGCGGGCAAATGGACGGGCTGGGGCCCGACGCAGATGCTGGGCATCCATGTCACCGGCAAGACGGTGGGCATCGTCGGCATGGGCCGGATCGGTCAGGCGGTGGCGCATCGTTGCCACTTCGGTTTCGGGATGCCGGTCCTGTTCTACAACCGCTCGCCCAAGGCGACCAAGGTGCCGGCGCTGCAGGTCGATACCCTGCACGAGTTGATGGCTTCGGTCGATATCGTCGTGGTGACGGTGCCGGGCGGCGGGGCCAATACCGGGCTGATCGACGCGGCCGCGCTGGCGGCGATGAAGCCGACGGGGGTCTTCGTCAACATCGCACGCGGCGATGTGGTGGATGAGGACGCGCTGATCGCGGCCCTTTCCGAAGGGCGGATCGCGGGGGCGGGCCTCGATGTCTATGCCAAGGAACCCTATGTGCCGCCCGCGCTGATCGGGATGGAGAATGTCGTGCTGCTGCCGCATCTGGGCACGGCCGCGCTCGAGGTGCGGGTGGCGATGGGGCAGATGGCGCTGGACAACATCATCGCCTGGACCGAGGGACGCGCCCTGCCGCAGGCGGTTTAGACACCGCCACGGCGCTGCACCCCCCTGCCATTCGCTTTGGTCGAAATACTCCGGGGGGAGGGCCGAAGGCCCCGGGGGGCAGCGC
>JAFIEN010000358.1 GCA_020832515.1 Rubellimicrobium sp.
GCCTTGCGCGCGTTCTCGGCCGAGAGCGGCAATTCCCAGGCATCGCCGTGGCGCAGGACGGCCTCGGTCCCGCGATGCTCGACGGTCAGGGGGACGAGGCTCATTGCGGGGCTGCCCACGAAGCTGGCGACGAAGGTGTTGACCGGATTGGCGAAGACGTTCTCCGGCGCATCGTATTGCTGCAGATAACCGCCGTTCATCACCGCCATCTTGTCGGCCATCGTCACTGCTTCAAGCTGGTCATGAGTGACATAGAGGATCGTGGCACCCAGATCCTGATGAAAGCGCTTCAGTTCGGAGCGCATCTGCACCCGCAGCTTGGCATCGAGGTTCGACAGCGGCTCGTCCATCAGGAAGGCCAGCGGATCGCGCACCAGCGCGCGGCCCAGCGCCACCCGCTGTTGCTGGCCGCCCGAAAGCTCGCGTGGCTTGCGCTCGAGCAGATGCGTGATTTCCAGCACGCGGGCGGCCTCAAGCACCTTGGCCTCGATCTCGGGCCTGGACAGCCGCCGCATCTGCAGCGGGAAGGCAAGGTTCTTGAACACCGTCTTGTTGGGGTAAAGCGCGTAGTTCTGGAACACCATCGCGATGTCGCGGTCCTTGGGGTCGAGGTCGTTGACCAACCGGTCGCCGATCCACATCTCGCCTCCGGTGATCTCGATCAGGCCCGCGACCAGGTTCAGCGTCGTGGTCTTGCCACAGCCCGAGGGGCCGACAAGGGCCACGAATTCGCCGTCCTCGACCGTGAAGGACACGTTGTTGACGGCCGTCACCGCGCCATAGGTCTTGAGCACATCCCGCAGGATCACCTGGGCCATTCGCCACTCCGCTTGATTGTCACGACTTTACCGCGCCCTCGGTCAGCGCCTTGACGAAGTATTTCTGCAAGATGAGGAACATCACCACGACAGGCACGCTCATCAGGAAGGTGGCGGCCATCAGGCCGGGCCAGTCGGTGGCGAATTCGGTAAAGAAGCGCTGAATGCCCACGGGCAGTGTCATCCGCTCCTGCCGGTTGATGAAGGTCGCGGCGTAAAGATATTCGTTCCAGGCCCCGATGAAGGCGAAGATCGAGGTGGCGATGATCCCCGGCGTCGACAGCGGCATCACGATCAGCACGAACGCCTGAAACCGCGTGGCCCCGTCCATGCGCGCGGCCTGTTCAAGCTGCACGGGGATATTGTCGTAGAACCCCTTGAGCAACCAGATCGACAGCGGCAGGCCGAAGGTGAGGTAGGTCAGGATCAGCGACATGTGGGTCCCCACCAGCCCCAGCCAGCGCATCAGGAGAAAGAGCGGCATCAGGAAGATGACCGCCGGAAACATGTTGCGCACGAGGACCGCGAAGAACAGAAGGTTGCGCCCCGGAAAGCGGAAGCGCGAAAAGGCATAGGCCGCGGGCACCGCGACGATGATGCCCAGGACGGTCGTCACGAACGACACGTAGAAGCTGTTCCAGAAATAGAGCAGGAAGTCGCCCCCGATCCGGCCCCGCGGGTCGAGAAGTCGGGTGTAGTTGGCCAGTGTCGGCTCTTTCGGCCACCATTGCGGCGGGAACTGCATCGCGGCGAACTGGGTCTTGAGCGAGGTCAGCACCATCCACGCCATCGGCACGACCGTATAGAGCAGCATGAGCGCCAGCACCAGCCGACCGGCCCAGCGCCAGCCGTCGAACCCTTTCTTGCGAACCGCGCTCATTCCGGCCGCCTTTCATCGCCGCGGGTCAGGATCTTCACATAGACATAGCCCAGCATCATCATCAGCACGAAGACGACCACCGCATAGGCCGCAGCCAGCCCCCATCGCTGCCGACCGAAGGCGATCTGGTAGATATGGGTGATCCAGATGTCCGACGCCCCCGCCGGCCCACCGCCCGTCATGATCCAGGGAATGATGAAGGCATTGAAATTGCTGACCATCAAGAGCAGCACCGTAACCATCGACACGTTCTTGAGATGCGGTGCGGTGACATGCCAGAACCGCTGCCATGCATTGGCGCCATCGACCTGCGCGGCGCGCAGAAGTTGCTCGGGCACGGTCTGAAGTCCGGCCATGATCATGATCATGCCGAACGAGAAATCGCGCCAGACATTGACCACGATCAGCGAGGCCAAGACCGTGCGCGTGTTGTCGATGAAGTTGATCGGCCGGTCGGTCAGGCCCATCGCCATCGCCGCCGCGCCGAACACGCCGAAATCCGAATGATAAAGCCAGCGCCAGACATAGGATGCCGCCACCGCGCTGACCACGAAGGGGATCAGGAGCAACGCCCGAAAAACGCCGCGCCCGATGAACTCGCGCTGCAGCGCAAGCGCGGTGATCAGGCCAAGAAAGAAGGCCAGGATGGTCGAGACGGCAGTCCAGACGAAGGTGTTCCAGGTCACCCGGTGAAAGGCAGAGCTGTTGAGAAGCTGAACGTAATTGTCGGTCCCGGTCCAGACCTTGTCGCGCATCTGCAGGTTGATCGGCGTGCGGAAGAAACTCAGCTCGATCGTGTAGTAGATCGGATAGGCGATCACGACCATCATCACGACCATCGCGGGCATGATGTAAAGGTAATCATACCGATGCCGCACCATCCGCGCGACGACATGGGTCTGACGGGGCGGCACGGCGGACGCGCCGGGCGCAGAGACGACTGACACGAGGGCTTACCCTTCGATCATCGGGTGAAAGGGAAGGGCAGGGCCGGTGGCGCCGGATGCCACCGGCCCTGCAAGGGACCGCAAGATCGCCCCTCAGAGACCGTCGAGCAAGGCCTCGATCTCGCGCGCGGCGTTGTTCGCGGCTTCTTCGGGGGTCATCGTCTCGGTCAGGACAAACTGGATCATGTCGGGCACGATGATGTTCATGATCTCGGGTGCCTCGGGTATGACCGGGAACGGGATCCCCGAGGGCAGCATCGAACTTGTGACATCGAGGAACCGGATCGTATCCAGCCGCTCAGCCATCCACTCGGTGCGGAAGCCGTCAAGATTTCCCGGGTTCGACCCGGTCCATGCCAGCTTGGTCGACCATTCCGGGCTGGTCCAGAAGCAGATCAGCGCCTTGGCCGCCATCTCGTCAAGGCCGCCTTCCACATATTCATCCTTGATGATGTGGATGTTGGACCCGCCAAAGACGACGGCGCGCCGGTCGTCGCCTTACGGGATCAGGCCATAGCGCATGTTGGCCACCACCGCAAAGGCGACTTCCTTGTCCGCGCCCGTCGCATCGCCCGCAAGTTCCACCATCTTGGCGTATTCCGAGGGATGGGCGATCATCATCGCAAGTTGCCCCGCGATGAACGGCCCCTGGTTGTCGCCCTGGTTGTTGGTCAGTGCGCCCACCGGCACCGATTGGTCACGGACATACATGTCATGGATCGCCTGCAGCGCGGCGATCGAGCCTTCGTTGTTGATGTTGACGGTCTGGTAGGTCGGGTTCTCGCTCGTCTCGTCCAGCGAAGCACCGCCGAAGGCCCACAGCTTGGGCATGAAGCGGAAGGGCGTGTTGCCGTGGTTTTGCTGCGCCACAAGGCCGTAGCCCGCAATGCCCAGGGTTTCGCTGATGATGCGCGAGTATTCGACCAGATCGTTCCAGCTCGCCGGCGGGCTTTCCGGGTCAAGCCCCGCCCGTTCGAAGATGTCGGCATTCCAGATCAGCGCCATCGTCTCGTTGTTGGTCGGGACGCCGTAGGATGTCCCGCCGTAGATCACCGATTGCAGCGCGCCGGGCCAGAAATTGGCCGAATCGTAGCCCACATCCTCGGGTCGGAGCGGCTCCATGTAGCCGCGGGCGCCAAACTCGACCCCGCCCAGGATCTGCAGGCGCACCACGCCCGGACCGGCATTGCCCAGAAGCGCGGTCCGCAGCCGGTCGATCAGGATGGCGTAGTCGATGTTCTGCGCATCCACGCTGATGTTGGGGTAGGTCTCGCGGAACGCGGCCCAGAACTGGGCGTCGATCTCGCGCTCGATCGAGGGCGAGGCCTCGTTCGGTCCGCTCCACCAGACCGACACGCTGCCCTCGTGATCCAGTGGCACGACCGCGGCGCAGTCGGCGGCCGTGTCGAAGCTCGCGGTCCCCGCGATCGAGCGGATGTATTCGGGCGACCATTGCGACAGGTCCACGCTCTGGGCCGTTTGCGGCCAGCGCCGCGCCACCC
>JAFIEN010000359.1 GCA_020832515.1 Rubellimicrobium sp.
CCGCCGGCGCCGCGCTGGCGCCCCACACCCCTCGAACAGGCAAGCCCAGGGGGTTTCGCGGCATGGGCAACCTGCAAGCCCAGGCCGCACTTTATGGCTGCATCATGCAAAGAGCCAAGGATTTCGATCTGTTCATCAAGCTGGATGCCGACATGGCCTTTGCGTCAGAAGATACGCTGGCGAGGGTCATTGATGAATTCCGGGCGCGACCGACAATGGACCACTTCATCGTCGACTGCAACGACTACATGACGGGCGAACAGATACTGGGTGTCCATACATTCAGCGGCCGTGTCAAATGGGAAAGCAATGGCCGCGGCATCTTCAACGACCCTTCGCCCAAAAGGCCCGGGAGTCGGACAATCGTCCGCAAGCCCGAGACGCCCTATTTCACCCATGCCGCCAATCCGTCGTCCCTGCAGGCATTCCATTTCGGGGCGCACCGGGCGCTGAAACTGGTTCAGCGTGGATTTGGTGTTGAAGACAAGCGGGTCGAGGCAATGAAATCGCAATGGCAGGCGCTGAACGGGGTCTGGAACCAGTTCCTGCGCCACGGCGACCGACGGCACGCCCTTGCCCTTGTCGCCGCCGACCTGATCATCAGCGGCACCCTCGGCGACGACGCCCATGACTACCACGACGCCCAGCTTCTCTCCGCTTCCGAGACTTATGCGCTGCAGCCCGGTTCCGAGCTGGCAGCAATCATCCGTCCGCATTGGGAAACGCCAGAGGCGCGCAAAGCCTATTTCGAACGGTCCGTCGGAAATGCCGGGCTGGAAAAGCTTCGGCAGGCGGGCGTTGATGTCGAACAGGTCTAGGCGCTCGACCCAAACCTCGATGACAATACGAAGGGGCCGGACGATCCTCTGCGGGAAATGACCCGGCATCCCTCTCCACAGCTTTCAATTGTTCGGCAAGGATCAGGAAGGAACAAACGAATGAGCCGCTACCGCCTAACGCCCGAGCTGTCAGGATTTGCCGCAAAAGGAGTCAACGAATTTGACGGGATGCTGAACAAGTCCGCCGCCGTGGTTGCCGCTCTGGCAACGACGATCATCAGAGAGGATACGGGCTGGGAAGACCGCGCCTTTCTGGAGATCGGCGTCTACAAGGGAAAGTTCTTCTCGCTGGTCGAACGTGCCACGAAAGGAACGGATGCACTTTTGCTTGGCGTTGATCCTTTCCGGCTTCCCGACCAGAGCATGGAGGCGGTGCTGCAGACCCTTTCCCTCAAGGGATGTGACATGGACAGGATCGTTCTTCACAAGGGTTTGTCTTCGGAAGAGGGGGAAATCGTCCGGCTTCTCGGCAAGAAGAAGCTTTCGCTTTGTCATGTCGATGGATCTCACCGGGAGGATGACGTGATCGCCGACCTACACATGATAGATCGCCTCGCAGCGGATGACGCCATCATCATCGGAGACGACTTCTGGAACAGATCGCAGCTGCAGGTCACAACCGCTTTCTTTCGGACGGTTCTAGCCGACAAGATAGACCTGAAGCCGTTCATGCTTTCGAATAACAAGATCTATCTTTGCCGGGAAAGATTCCTGAAGTCGAATTCAGATAAGTTCATCGAAGCCTTTGAGACCAATCGTGACCGTTTTTCGCTTCTGAATGAGTGGTTGCAGCGGGCCGAGAACGAACAACGGCATCATACGCGACAAAAGATGGCACAATGGGAAGTCATCATCATTTGACCGGATGATCGGCGCTTCCCCGCCGGACGATACGAGGATGGTCCGGGTCACCAGCACCGGAAACCGAACCAATGTGTCCTCATCCCCTCCGTTCAGAGGGGGAAGCCTCCGACGCTACAGGCTAGGGTCGCGCGAACCCAAAAACGTCAACAGGAGCAATCACATGCGATCTGTCCTTCCGGCCGCCGCGCTGGCCCTGCTCGCCGCGCTGCCGCTGGGCGTCCTGAGTGGCCCGCCCGCCCATGCCCAACCGGCGATCGAAGGCGCGGCCTCCCATCCGATGGTGCCCTTGCCTGGCGGCGGCTACATCACAAGGGACGAGGTGACCGATTTCGCAGCCGTCACCCTGCCCGCCTCGCCCGTCATCGGCCGCAACGAGATCGAGGAGGTGCTGACGGTCGAAGGCGAGTGGCGGCAGATGGAATACACACTCGACGGCCTCGAGACCGCGGTCCTGCGCCTCTATCGGGGCTATCTCGACCATTTCGAGGGCGAGGGGTTCGAGATCGTCTTCTCCGGCATCGGCGCAGAGCTTGGCCCGCGGGACGGCTATACCTTCATCACCTCGTCCGACCGGATCCTCGCGCGCACGCCCGGCACGGGCTCGGACAGCAACGCCTACATCCTGGCCCGCAGCCCCGACGGCGGCACGGTGATCGCGCTGTCGTTCTTCAGTCGCCAGAATGCGCGACGCATGATCATCAATGCGGTCCAGCTCGAGGAGATGGAGGCGATCGACCTTTTCGCGATCGAGGCAGAGCCCGCGCCAGAGCCGGAGCCCGCCCCGCTTGTCCAGCAGGATGTCTCGGAGCTCGAGGCGGGTCTGGTCGCCGACGGGCGGGTCATCGTCAACGCGATCCTGTTCGAATTCGACCGCGCCGACATCCTGCCGGAATCGGCCCAGGCGCTGGCCACGGTTGCCGCCCTCATGGCCGAGCGGCCCGGCCTGTCGCTTCTGGTGGTGGGCCATACCGATGCGGTGGGCGATTTCGACTACAACCTGCGGCTTTCGGTCGAGCGGGCACAGGCGGTCACCGGATGGCTGGCCGATCGCCACGGCATTGCGCCCGGCCGGCTGCGGGCCGCCGGCGCCGGGCCGATGTCGCCCGTCACCACCAACCGGACCGATGCCGGCCGGGCCGAGAACCGACGCGTGGAACTGGTCGAGATGATCGACTGACCGGCCCATGATGCCGGCGGGCTGCAGTTCCGGCAGGGGGCTGTGGCCTGTACATTCGCGCCGGTGTCTGCTTGCCTGACCCTGCCCGACCGGACCCGCACCAGAGGAGGACCGGCATGACATTGCATCGCGACACGGTGTCCTTGCGGTTGCCCGGAGGTTCCGCCTGCGCGGCAGGCGCCGGCGGATGACCGCAGAAGACGGCGCCTTGATCCTGTGGTGCGCGGATGCGCAGCCCGGAGACGACGAGATTGCAGCCCTCATGCGCGGGGATGGCTACCGGGTGGTGACGGCGCGGACGTTGCCGGACCTGCTCGACGCGCTTGTCCGCGACACGCCCGACCTTATCCTCTGCGACACGTCCTTTCCCGGGTTGGACAGTTTCGACGACCTGTCCCGCTTCCGCCGCGAATTCCCGCATCTGGCGCATGTGCCGCTGATCCTGATCTCGGAGGCGCCCCGCATCGCGGCCAGGATCGAGGGCAAGCGCGCCGGTGCCGACGATTACCTGTCGCGCGGCACCGACCCCGCGCTGCTGCTGTCCACACTTGCCGCACGCCTGCGGCAAAGCGCGCGGGCCCGCGCCGGGCTTCTGAACAGCGCAGGTATCGGGCGCAACCTGATCGACCTTCTGTCGGTCGGAGTCCTTGTCTTCGACACGGCCGGCAGTCTGATCGAGGCCAATGCCCCCGCGCAGGCCGCGCTCGATGAAGCGCCCGGGCCGATTCTTGATGCGCTGGCAGATCCTGTCCGCACCCTGGCCGCCCGGGCGGCGCGGGAAGACAGGGGCGACGGGGGCGAGGATCTCAGCATGACCCTGCTTCTGGACGAAGGCGCAGCCCGGCTGGCCCAGCTTCACGCCTGCCCCGCCGAACCCGACAATGGCGTTCCGGCGATGGTCATGGCCTTCGTGACCGATGCAACAGCGCGCACGCCACTGACGCCCGAGGCGTTGGCCGATCTGTTCTCACTGACGCCCACAGAGGCGCGGGTCGCCCGTCACCTGGCCGGCGGCCTGCGTGCGGACGAGATCGCACAGGAAATGGGCATCGCGCCCACGACCATCGCCTTCCATTTGCGCAACATCTTCGGCAAGACCGGCACTCATCGGCAGGCCGATCTGGTGGCGCTTCTGTTGTCGCTTCCCCTGCGATCACCAGACTGAGCACGCCGGCGCGCGAGCGGGGGCCCGACCACTCCAGCCCGGATCACTCCAGCAGGGTCCACCCCTCCTCTTCGGCCACGGCATCGACGCGGGCGAT
>JAFIEN010000360.1 GCA_020832515.1 Rubellimicrobium sp.
GGCAAGGCCGAGCGTCTGGGGCTGTGGATCGGCGAGGATTGCCCTGTCGTCAACACTCCGCTCCGCCAGCTGAGCGAGCTTTTCTCGACCCTGCGCGCGATTGTCGTGGGTATCCGCCGCAACGGGCGTCTTTTCGCCCCCAGCGCCGATGACCAAATCTTCGTCGGTGACGACTGTTATGTCTTCACCGATATCGAGGACATGGCCCGGACACTCGAGATCTTCGGCAAGCCCGCCTCGAAACAGGACCGGATCGTCATCATCGGGGGCGGCAATGTGGGTCTTGGCGTGGCCCGCGCGCTCGAGGCGCGGGCAGACCGGGTGCGGGTGCGGGTGATCGAGCGCAATCGCAAGGTCGCCGAACGCGCGGCCGACCTGCTCGAGAGGACGATCGTCTTGAACGGCGACGGGCTTGACGCGGTCCTTCTGGAGGAGGCGGGCATCGACACGGCCGATGCCGTGCTTGTGGTGACGGATGACGACAAGACCAACCTTCTTGCGTCGGTGCGGGCCAAGGCGATGGGCTGCCGCATGGCGATCTGTCTTGTCAACGACGTGACGCTTGTCCCGCTGATGCAGCCGCTGGGCATCGACGCCTTCATCAATCCCCGCGCAACGACGGTCAGTTCCATCCTGCGCCATATCCGCCATGGAAAGGTGCGCTGGGTCTATTCCATCGGCGATGCCGAGGCCGAGATGATCGAGGCGCAGGTCATGGGCACCTCGTCGGTCGCGGGCCAGAAGATACGCGACATCGCCTTTCCCCAGGGCGTGCTGGTAGGCGGTGTGATGAAAGGGGGCAAGTCGGTCAAGCCGACCGGCGAAACCCGGATCGACGAGGGCGATGTGATCGTTCTGTTCGCCATGGCCTCGGACGTGCGCGAGGTCGAGCGGCTGCTGCAGGTCTCGCTCGATTACTTCTGATGGGCAGGTTCCTGATCTCGCTTCCGTTTTTCGTCCAGCTACTGGGCGCGGGATCGCTGGCGATGCTGCTGCCGTCGATCCATGCGGTGACGCGGTCGGACTATTTCACCGCGCGGACCTTTCTCTACGCCGCGATCCTGGGAATTGTTCTGTGCGTGGTTGTCGGCCTTGCGATGCGGGGCATCCGGCGGCAGGACACCATTCTGGGGCAGCTTTTGTCGCTTCTGGCGGCTTTCGCGCTTTTGCCGGTGGTCTTTGCTGTCCCGTTTCACGAGGCCATTCGCACGATCACCTTTCATGCCGCCTGGTTCGAGATGATCTCGAGCTTCACCACCACCGGGGCGACGCTGTTCGACAATCCGCGCCGCATCAACCCGTCTCTGCATCTGTGGCGGGCGACCGTCGGCTGGCTGGGCGGTTTCCTGGTCTGGGTCGCCGCGTTTTCGATCCTGGCACCGATGAACCTCGGCGGCTTCGAGGTGCGCACCGGCAGCACCCCGGGGACGACCGGGCAGACACTGCAGATCGGGCCCCCGGTCGCCCCTGCGGTGCGACTCAGCCGGGTCGCCGGACGGCTGTTTCCGGTCTATTCGGGGCTGACGATCGCGCTTTGGGTGCTGTTGATGATGGCGGGCGAGACCGGGATCAATGCACTCTGCCATGCGATGGCGACGCTTTCGACCTCGGGCATCTCGCCGATCGGCGGGCTCGAGCGGAGCCGCGCCGGGATCGGGACCGAGATGGTGATCTTTCTGTTCCTGATCTTTGCAGTTACGCGGCTGACATTTTCGGGGCGGGTCGTGGGGCAAGGCCGGGGCGGCCTCAGGCAGGATCCCGAACTGCGCCTTGCGCTGGTGCTTGTGCTGACGGTCACGGCGCTTCTCATGTTGCGGACCTATATGGACGGGCCGCGGGGCAGCGTCACCGAGGCCGTCGCGGCCCTTTGGGGCGCGCTTTTCACCACGCTGTCCTTCCTGACCACGACCGGGTTCGAATCCCGCAACTGGTTGGGGGCGACGGACTGGTCGGGGCTGCGCACGGCAGGCCTGATCCTTGTGGGACTGGCCCTGATCGGCGGGGGCGTCGCGACCACCGCCGGGGGGGTCAAGCTGCTGCGGATCTATGCGCTTTACAAGCTCGGCCGTCGCGAGCTTGACCTTCTGGTCCATCCCTCCTCGGTCGGCGGCGAGGGCGAAGAGATCCGCGCGATGCGCCGGCAGGGGGCCCGGATCAGCTGGATCTTCTTCATGCTGTTTGCGATGTCGATTGCGGTGGTGATGCTGCTCTTGTCCCTGACCGGGGTGCAGTTCGAAACGGCCATGGTTCTGGCGGTGGCGGCACTTTCGACGACCGGTCCTCTTGCCGGGGTCGCGGCGGAAAATCCGATCTCCTACGCAGGCATCTCGGATCTGGCGCGCGTCATCCTTGCGGCGACGATGGTTCTGGGCCGGATGGAGGCGCTGGCACTGATCGCATTGCTGAACCCGGATTTCTGGCGGTCGTGACAGGAAAAGTTGACACTGTCGGGGAAACCCCTGATTTCGGTCTGGAATCCCGCAGGCAGCCAAGACATACTGCGCCCGCATGGGAGGCGATGGCCGCTTGTCGGCCGCAAGAACAATAAAGGGACAGTATCATGGCGTCGGACAAGCAGAACCTGCAGGACGCATTCCTCAATCATGTGCGCAAGACGAAGGTGCCGGTGACGATCTTCCTGATCAATGGCGTCAAGTTGCAAGGCGTGATCACCTGGTTCGACAGCTTCTGCGTGCTTCTGCGCCGTGACGGACAATCGCAGCTTGTCTACAAGTCGGCCATCTCGACGATCATGCCGTCGCAGCCGATCAACCTTTATGACGGCGAAGACTGACCTTGCTGGAACATGACAGGCCCGTCACGCGGGCCTGGGTCCTTCATCCCGATATCAAGGCCGATCCTGACCGGCGCGACCCCGATTTCGCGCTGGAGGAGGCGGTCTCTCTGGCTGCGGCCCTGCCGGATCTGACGGTCGAGGGCGCCGAGATCGTGCGCCTGCCGAAGGTGCAGCCGGGGATGCTGTTCGGATCGGGCAAGATCGCCGAGCTGAAGGAGAGGCTCACCGGGTCCGAGGTCGAACTGGTGCTGATCGACGGCCATGTCAGCCCGATCCAGCAGCGCAACCTCGAGAAGGAATGGAAGGTCAAGATCCTTGACCGGACGGGCCTGATCCTTGAAATCTTCGGCGACCGCGCCCGAACCCGCGAAGGCGTGCTGCAGGTCGAGATGGCGGCGCTGAGCTATCAGCGCTCGCGCCTTGTGCGGGCCTGGACCCATCTGGAGCGGCAGCGCGGCGGGCTTGGCTTCGTCGGCGGCCCCGGCGAAACCCAGCAGGAGGCCGACCGGCGCGCGATCGACACCCAGCTTCTGCGGCTGCGCCGGCAACTAGACAAGGTGGCGCGGACCCGGACGCTGCATCGGGCGGCGCGGGCCAAGGTGCCCTATCCGGTGGTGGCGCTGGTGGGCTATACGAATGCGGGCAAGTCGACGCTGTTCAACCGGCTGACCGGGGCCGAGGTTCTGGCCAAGGACATGCTGTTTGCCACGCTTGACCCGACGATGCGGCGGGTCGTCCTGCCCTCGGGCGACGAGGTGATCCTGTCGGATACGGTGGGCTTCATCTCGGCCCTGCCGACGGAACTGGTGGCGGCCTTCCGGGCGACGCTTGAAGAGGTGCTGGACGCCGACCTGATCCTGCATCTGCGCGACATCAGCCATCCCCAGACCGAGGAGCAGGCGGCCGATGTGCGCACGATCCTGACCTCGCTCGGCGTGGCCGAGGAGGTGCCGGTCCTCGAGGTCTGGAACAAGCTCGACCGGCTGGATCCGGAGGCGCATGAGGCGGTGACGGTGCAGGCCGCGCGGACCGAGGGGGTGCTCGCCGTCTCGGCGCTGACGGGTGAGGGGCTGGGGGCGCTGGTGGATGCGGTCTCGGATCGGGTCTCGGTGCCGCGGGTCGAGGAATGGATCGAACTGCCGTTCGAGGCGGGCCGGGCACGGGCCTGGCTTTTCGATCAGGGCGTCGTGCAGGACGAGGCTCAGGGCGAGGGTGGCTGGCGGCTGCGTGTGCTCTGGACCGAGGTGCAGAAGGCGCGGTTCGGCAAGCAGGCGGGGTAGGGTCGCGGGTTGGCCTGCGCGCTTGGGCGAAGCGCCGCCTGCCCGCACGCCCCGGCCCC
>JAFIEN010000361.1 GCA_020832515.1 Rubellimicrobium sp.
TCAAGAACGGCCTCATCACCCCCGACCGCGCCGCCGAAATCTACGGCTGGCAGCCGCCGGCCTGACCCGAAGGGACCTGCCCCTGCCCTTTCGCTTTGGTTCAAATACTCAAGACGTCGGCCCCCACCCGTGCGCCATCGGTCCGAAGGGCCAAGGGCGCACGGCCAAGGCCTCGTTGGTCCGGGCGATGGACGCCCCGATGGACGCCCCCGTGCAGGTATCGTACACCCTGCCCCGCGCGACCCATCTCAAGGCCATGACCCAACCCCGACCGAAGCGATGACAGCCCCCGCACCCCTCCTCCGACCGCCCCTGCAGGACATGCGTTGAGCACGCGTCGCTTCGACCATGTCTTCGTGCTCTGCACCGGACGCTGCGGATCGCTGACGCTGGCCCGGGCCTGCGGGCACCTGACCAATTACACGGCCGGGCACGAAAGCCGCTGGTCGCTGATCGGCGAGGCGCGGCTGGACTACCCCACGGGCCATATCGAGGTGGACAACCGCCTGTCGTGGTTTCTCGGCCGCCTCGGCGCGCGCTTCGGGCGGGAGGCCGGCTATGTGCACCTGACCCGCGATCCCGAGGCGGTGGCGGCAAGCTATCTCAAGCGGCGGCACTTCGGCATCATGCGCGCCTATGGGCGCGACATCATCTGGCGTCCGGGTGCCGCGGACGACCCCGCACTGGCCGAAGCGATCGCGCGCGACTATGTGGCAACGGTGACGGCGAATATCGAGGCGTTTCTGGCCGACAAGCCGCATGTGCTTGCGATGCGGCTCGAGACGCTGCCTGCGGATTTCGAGCGCTTCTGCGACTGGGCGGGGGCCGAGGGCGATCTTGACGCCGCGCGGGACGAACTGACGGTCCGGCACAACCGAAGCCGGTCGGGAAAGGGAGAGGGATCATGAAGACCGCACTCGTGACCGGGGCCTCGCGCGGGCTGGGCGCGGCCCTGGCGGTCGCGCTGGCACCGACCCACCACGTCATTCTTGTCGCCCGGACCGTGGGCGGGCTGGAAGAGGTGGACGACCGGGTCCGGGCGGCCGGCGGACAGGCGACGCTTGCGCCGATGGACATCACCATCCCCGAGGCGATGCAGCAGCTTTGCCGGTCGATCCATGACCGCTGGGGCGCGCTCGATCTCTGGCTGCATCCGGCGGTCCATGCGGCCCCGCTCTCGCCTGCCGCACATCTGGCCGAGAAGGATTTCGCCCGTTCGCTGGCCGTCAATGTGGCGGCGACGGCGCGGCTGATCGGCTATGTCGCGCCACTTCTGGGAACCGGGGGACAGGCGGTCTTCTTCGACGATCCCCGCGGTGGCGAGCGCTATTTCGGCCATTACGGTGCCACCAAGGCCGCACAGATCGCGCTGGCACGAAGCTGGCAGGCCGAGACGCAGCGGATCGGGCCGCGTGTCACGATCCTGTCGCCCCGCCCGATGCCGACGGCGACGCGCGCCCGGTTCCATCCCGGGGAAAACCGCGCGGGACTTGTGCCGCCGGCGGACGAGGCCCGGCGTCTTGTGGGCATGATCCCCCTTGCCGGCGCCACAACGGAAGGGGCCTAGGCTTTCGGTCACCCCGGACGGGGTTCGGAACTGGCACGCGCCCTCTCCGAAGTTCCCGGGCCGGGACCACCTTCTGCGCACCGGACCGCCCCGCGTGCCTGACGACAGACCCTCTTGCCTGCCCCGGTCGCTTGCCGGCCCTGCCGCCCTCGCATAGGAAGGGAGCAATCACCACGGGGGCGGAATGCGTATACTCATCACCAATGACGACGGGATCAACGCGCCGGGCCTGGCCACGCTCCACGCCATCGCCTCCGAGATCGCGGGCCCCGGCGGCGAGGTCTGGACCGTCGCCCCCGCCTTCGAGCAATCGGGCGTCGGTCATTGCATCAGCTACACCCATCCCACGATGATCGCCCGCCTCGGGCCGCGCCGCTATGCCGCCGAGGGCTCGCCGGCCGATTGCGTGCTGGCCGGGCTGCATGACGTGATGAAGGAGGCGGGCCCCGACCTTGTGCTCTCGGGCGTGAACCGGGGCAACAACGCGGCCGAGAACGTGATGTATTCCGGCACCGTCGGCGGCGCGATGGAGGCCGCGCTGCAAGGGATCCCCGCCATCGCCCTGTCGCAGTTCTTCGGCCCCGACAATTCCGAACTTGACGACCCGTTCGAGGCCGCCGCCCGCCACGGCGCGGCCACGATCCGGCGCCTGCTGGATCATGCGCTGTGGGACGCGACCGATTACCGGCTGTTCTACAACGTCAATTTCCCCCCCGTCCCGGCCAGCGAGGTCAAGGGCATCGCGGTCGCGACCCAGGGTTTCCGCCGCAAGGCCCGTTTCGGGATCGAGGCGCAGATCTCGCCCGCCGGGCGACGGTTCCTTTGGGTCAAGGGTGGCCCGCAGCACGAACGCACCGGCCCGGGCACGGATGCCGAGGCCAATCTGGACGGCCATATCTCGGTCACGCCGATGCGCGCCGACCTGACCGCCCATGACGCCATCGACGCGCTGCGCGACCGGCTGGAGGTCCCCCGCCCGTGACCGACGATGCCGCCGAGCGCCAGATGCAGTTCCTGTTCACCCTGCGCTCGCGCGGGGTGACGGACCAGCGCACGCTCGAGGCGATGGAGCGGATCGACCGGGGCGATTTCGTGCGGGGCGGCCTGTTCGAGGACCGGGCCTATGACGATGTGCCACTGACCATCTCCTGCGGGCAGACGATCAGCCAGCCCACGGTCGTGGGGATCATGACCCAGGCGCTCAATGTGCAGCCGCGCGACAAGGTGCTCGAGATCGGGACGGGCTCGGGCTATCAGGCCGCCATCCTCAGCCTGCTCGCCCGCCGCGTCTATACGATCGACCGTTACCGCCGCCTCGTCGCCCAGGCGCGCGAGATCTTCGACCGGCTGGGGCTGACCAACATCACCGCCATCGCAGGGGATGGCAGTTTCGGCCTGTCCGATCAGGCCCCCTTCGACCGCATTATCGTGACCGCCGCGGCCGAGGATCCGCCCGGCCCCCTCTTGGCCCAGTTGCGGATCGGCGGTATCATGGTCCTTCCGGTGGGACAGTCCGACACGGTGCAGCGGCTGATCCGCGTCACCCGGCTGGAGCGCGGCTATGACTATGACGAATTGTGCCCCGTCCGCTTCGTGCCCCTGATCGAGGGGATGGGAAAGGAGTAGCGTCCGGAGACAGGAAGTGCCTCCGGGCAGGCAGGAACCAACGAGGGGCGGGACAGACCGCCTCCAACCGCCCGGATCTGCGCCTCAGGCGCAGGGGTCCGAGGCATCCGATCAAGGAGAGGCGATGCCGGTTGTGCGCCCCCAGACCAAGGCCCCGCGCGGGCTGATCCTGCCCCTGGCCTCGATGGCCGTATTGGCGGCGTGCGAAATGCCGTTCGACGCCGACCTGCGCAGCCTCGGCGAGGGCTTCAGCACAACCGAGGCCGCGCTGAACGCCGCAGAGCGGCCCCGGCCGGATGCGAACGGGATCATCTCATATCCGAATTTCCAGGTGGTGGTGGCGCAGCAGGGCGATACGGTGCGCTCGATCTCGACCCGTCTGGGGCTGAACGCCGACGAGGTTGCCCGCTACAACGGGATAAATCCCGACACGACGCTGCGCAGGGACGAGATCGTGGCCCTGCCCGCGCGGGTGAATGCCCCGGGTGCATTGGGGGCCGGCCAGATCCAGCCGGGCACCATGCCGGCGGGCACGATCGATGTGGCCAGCGTCGCGGGTGCGGCCATCGACCGGGCCGGACCGGTCACCACCTCGCCGCTTGCGGCCCCGACACCCGCTGCGGCACCCGCTGCCGCTCCGGCGATGTCGTCGGGTCCCGAGCCTGTGCGCCATCAGGTCATGCGGGGCGAGACGGCCTTTTCCATCGCCCGGCTCTACGACGTGCCGGCCCGCAGCCTTGCCGACTGGAACGGCCTGGGGCCGGACCTTGCGGTGCGCGAAGGGCAGTATCTGCTCATCCCCACCGCAGGCGCCGCCCCGCCGCCCCCCCCCCCCCCGGGCGTGGCGCCGCCGGGCCCCGGCAGCCCCACCCCCGTGCCGCCCCCCGCCACCCCCCCCCGCCCCCCCGACCACCCCCCCCCCCC
>JAFIEN010000362.1 GCA_020832515.1 Rubellimicrobium sp.
ACATGACCGAGGTGAAACCCGCCGCAATCGCCGCGCGGCAATCGTCCAGCGAATAGCCATGGTCGAGATGGGCGACGACGGGCACATCGGCGCTTTCCGCCAGATGCCGGAACATCGCGCCCAGCACCGGCAGCGGCGTATGCGCCCGGCAGGACGGGCCGGCCTGCAGGATCACGGGGGCGCGTTCCACTGTCGCGGCGGCCACATAGGCGCGCATATCCTCCCACCCCAGACAGACGAGGCCGGGGACGGCATAGCCCCCCGCCAGCGCCGGCTGCAGCACCTCGGCCAGGGTGGCGCGGGTCATTTGAACTTGGCCACCATGTCCATGATCCCGGGGATCGTGTGGAGCTGATCGGCATGGGTGGGCTGGAAGTATTGCTTCAGGCTGCGCTGCGACAAGCCGCCGAGGATGGTGAAATAATACATCTCGTATCCCGGTAGGGCGCAGCAGGGGTGATAGCCCTTGTCGATCAGCACGGTCGAGCGGTCCATGATATGATACGCCTCGCCCGGTTCGTTATCGACGCGCTGCAGCATCTGCAGGCCCGAGCCGTGATCGGGGCGGAAGCGGAAGTTGTAGCATTCGTCGTGGCGCGTCTCCTCCGGTAGCCTGTCGGTATCGTGCTTGTGCGACGGGAACCCCGACCAGCCGCCCGCGCCCACGGTGAACAGCTCGCTCACCAGCAGCCGGCCGACGCGGTCGTGGTACTTCGTGCCAAGGATATGCTTGATCTTGCGGTGGGTCTTTGTGTCGTCCGAGCCGTATTGCACCACGTCGATCTCGTCCGCGCGGATGGCGAAGGGGGTGAGCGTCCGGTCGTATCGCGCGCCCGAGAGGAAGCATTCGGTGCGCGTCTCGGCGGTGATCCGGGCGGGGGTGTTCGTGGGGACATAGACGCCCTCGGGCTCTCCGTCCCAGACATCCTTGCCGCGGTTGCCGATGCCCGCGAAGCGCGCGCCCGCCGCCTCGACCGTGACGGTGCCGGTGGCGGGGACGACGCAGGTTTCATAGGCGGTCAGGTGGTAGTCGTAATGCGCGCCGGGTTCGAGCCGGAGGATGTTGAAATAGACCAGCGGGACCAGCGGATCGTCGATATCGACGATGGCGCGGTTGTGGTTGTCATGCGGGGGGATGTGCATGGCGGGATCCTTTCACCCCTCGCGGGGGTCGTTTTGCGCGGCGCGGAAGGCGTCAAGCTCGGCCCGTGTGGGCATGGCGGGGGCGCAGCCGACGCGGGCCACCACCATCGCGGCAGAGGCGGAACCAAGGAGGACGGCTTCGCGCAACTCCATCCCCTCGGCCAGGCCGGTCACGAAGGCGCCAAGGAAGCTGTCGCCCGCGCCGGTGGGTTTGAGGGCCGTCGTGCGGTAGATGCCGGTGCTGATTTCCGCATGGGGCGTCAGGGTGATCGCCCCCTTCTCGCCCCGCTTGTAGACGGCGATCTGCGCGCCCCCGGCGACAAGCGCGCGCGCCTTGGCAAGGCCCACATCGTAATCGCCCGCCATGAAGCCGAATTCCACATCATTGCCGACGATCACGTCGCACAGCGCGCCGGCGCGGGAATAGACCTCGGCCGCGACCTGGGGCGAGGGCCAGGAATAGGGCCGGTAGTCGATATCGAAGATCAGCGGCAGACCGGCGGCGCGGGCAAGCTCGAAGGCGCGGAACGCCGCACTGCGCGAAGGCTCGGCCGCCAGCACGGTGCCCGTGGTGATCAGGGCGGAGAAGCGGGTGTAATCCACCGCCTCGACATCCGCGACCGTCATCTCGAAATCGGCCGCCCCGTTGCGGTAGATGACCGACTGGTGATCCTCGATCCGGGTTTCCACCACGGCCAGCGAATTGCGCGCCTCGCCGCCCACGGCGCGCACATGGGTGCGGTCGATCCCGTAATGGTCAAGCTGGTTGCAGGCAAAGCGGCCGATGGCATCGTCCGAGACGCAGGTGACAAGGCTTGCCCGCCCGCCCAGCCGGGTGATCGCCACCGCGATATTGGCGGATGATCCGCCGAGGAACGACACGAAGCGCTGCGCATCCTCGGTTCTTGTGCCGGGGGGGTCGGGGTAGAAATCCATCCCCGCCCGTCCGATCAGCAGGAAGTTGCGGCCCGCAAGCCGCGCCAGATCGGCCATCAGATGCCCGCCCTCTGGTTCACGCGCTCGGCCTCGGTTTCGGCATGGGCACGACGGACGGCTTCGCTGTCCGACACGCTGGGCGTGCCCACTTCCCACCAGGCGTGGCCCTGGGTCGTCCAGCCTTCATAAGCGTCGACCTGCATCACGATCACGCTTGTCCGGTCACTGGCCTTGGCGCGCTGGAAGGCCTTGGCCAGTTCCGCGGGGTTGGCGACGGTCTCGGCCATCGCCCCCATGGCGCGGGCATGGGCCTCGAAATCCACCGCGAAGGGGCTGGCCACGGTCGGGCAATCGGCGATCAGGTTGTTGAAGCTGGCCTGGCCGGTGTTGTTCTGCAGCTTGTTGATCACCGCGAAACCGCCATTGTCGAGGACAAGCACGATCAGCTTCTTGCCCGTCAGCGCGGCGGAATAGATGTCGGAATTCATCAGAAGGTAACTGCCGTCCCCGACAAAGACGATCGTGTCACGCTCGGGTTCCGCCTCGCTTTGCGCGATGCGGGCGCCCCAGCCTCCGGCGATCTCGTATCCCATGCAGGAAAAGCCGAATTCCACATCCACCGTGCCGATCCCCAGGGTGCGCCAGTTCGCCGTCACCTCGGCCGGAAGGCCGCCGGCGGCGGTGACGATCCGGTCCTGCGGGTGGCAAAGGGCATTCACCACGCCGATGGCCTGGGCATAGGAATTGGGCCGGTTTCCGGGTGCCACGTTCTGCGCGACATAGGCGTCCCATGCGGCGCGTTCACTTTTCGCGCGGGCGGTCCAGCTTTCGGGGGCGCGATGGGGCCCAAGCGCGGCGGTTAGGGCCGTCAGCCCCAGTTTTGCATCGCCCACGACCGGCAGGGCCAGATGTTTGGCCGCGTCATGCCGCCCGACGTTGAGGCCGATCAGGCGGGCGTCACGCGCAAAGACCGTCCACGACCCGGTGGTGAAATCCTGCAGCCGGGTGCCCACGGCCAGCACCACATCGGCCGCCCCGGCGATGGCGTTCGCGCTGTCCGATCCCGTCACGCCGATCGGGCCGGTGTTGAGCGGGTGGGTCGCCAGCAGGTTGGCGCGCCCGGCGATGGTTTCCACCACCGGGATGCCATGCGCCTCGGCAAAGGCCGTCAGTTCCACCACGGCGCCGGAATACTGCACCCCGCCGCCCGCGACGATCACCGGGCGTTCCGCGGCGCGCAGGGCGGCGGCGGCCTCGGCCAGTTCGGCGGCATCGGGGGCCTGCCGGCGGATGCGGTGCAAGCGGCGGGCGAAGAAGGCCTCGGGGTAATCGTAGGACCAGCCCTGAAGATCCTGCGGCAGACCGATGAAGGCGGGGCCGCAATCGGCGGGGTCGAGCATCGTGGCAAGGGCTGCGGGAAGCGACTGAAGGATCTGTGCCGGATGGGTGATCCGGTCCCAGTAGCGACTGACGGCGCGGAACGCATCGTTCAGGCCAAGCGCGGGATTGCCGAAGTGTTCAAGCTGCTGCAGCACCGGATCGGGCAGGCGCGTGAGGAAGGTATCGCCACACAGCATCAGCATCGGCAGGCGGTTGGCATGGGCCAGCGCGGCGGCCGTCAGCAGGTTCGCCGTGCCGGGGCCGGCGCTGGCGGTGCAGAACATGAAGCGGCGGCGCAGGTGATACTTGGCATAGGCGGCGGCGGCGAAGCCCATGCTTTGTTCGTTCTGGCCACGGTAAAGCGGCAGGTCGCGGTGGTGGGGATAGATCGCCTCGCCCAGACAGGGAACGTTGCCGTGGCCGAAGATGCCGAAACCGCCGCCGCAGATGCGGACTTCCTGCCCGTCGATCTCGATATACTGGTTCAGAAGCCAGCGGACGATGGCCTGCGCCACGGTCAGCCGGATGGTTCCTTGCGTCTTGGTCATGCCCCCTCCCCGGGTGTCCTGCGGCTGCCCCGCCCCCGATCGGGGCTTGCGGGGCGCGCCGGGGCAGGATACATCTTTTGCAACCGGTTGCAACCATGCTGC
>JAFIEN010000363.1 GCA_020832515.1 Rubellimicrobium sp.
CATCGCCGCCGGCGAACGTCTGATCGGCCGCAAGGATTTCGCCGAGGCGATCCGCCTGCGCGCCTTCCACATCGCCCAGCCCGACATCTGCCACGCCGGGGGCCTGTGGGAGACGCGCAAGATCGCCGCGATGTGCGAAACCGCCGGCATGGGCATCGCGCCGCACAACCCGCTGGGCCCGATCGCCGGGGTCGCCGCGCTGCATTTCGGCATCGCAACCCCGAACCTTGTCATCCAGGAAGAGATGACTGGCGCCGTCCCGTGGTACGACGCTGTTGTCGGCTGGCCGATCATCCGCCGCCCTGGCCGCTGGGACCGGCCCGAGACGCCGGGTCTGGGCATCGAGGTGAACGAGGCCGAGATCGCACGCCACCCGTTCGAGCAGGAGATCATGCACGCGACCAACGCCGTGCTGGCGGACGGGACCATCGTCGACTGGTAAGGCCGGCCGGGCGCCGGGTTTCGGCGGGGGGCCGGTCGGCCCGATCACGTCATCGTTGGCGGCGCTTGCCCCGTCATCTTGTGCCGTTATGACGGGCGCGACCGATCCGCAGACCGGCGCGTGATCCGCGATCCCGCTCTCGTGGCGCCGCGCCGACAGACCGCAGGAGGCCTGACCATGACGACCGCGACCCTGTCCGCGCCCGACATCCGTCCGCAGCTTTCGTCGGACGACCGGCCGGCCATCGCGGCACGGCTGGCGCATGAGCACACGGCCGATATCGCCGCATTGCTGGGGGATCTGTCGGCCGAGGAAGGCGCCCGCGTCCTGCTTGCCCTGCCCGATCCGCGGCAGGCCGATCTGTTCGGCTATCTGCCCCCGGATCTGCAGTCGCGGATGGCGCATGTTCTGGACCGCGCCGAGATGGCGCGGATCTTCGGGGCGATGGCGCATGACGAACGCGCCGATCTTGTCGACCACCTGACCGAGGCGCAGCGCGCCGCGCTGCTGCCCGGTCTGGCCCAGGCCGAGCGCGAGGATGTGCGGCGCCTGTCGGCCTATCCCGACGGCACGGTCGGATCGGTCATGACATCGGACTACGCGACCATCCCGCCCGATCTGACGACCGTTCAGGCGGTGGCCCATCTGCGGCTGGTCGCGCCGGATGCCGAGACGATCTACACATTCCTATGTGCTCGATAGCGACCGCAGGCTTGTGGGCACCGTGTCGCTGCGCGATCTGATCGTCGCGCGCGATGATTTCACCGTCGAACAGGTGACGCGCCGCAAGCCGCCTTTCGTGCTGGCCTCGGACGACCGCGATGTGGCGGTCCAGATGATCCGCCGATACGACCTTCTGGCCCTTCCCGTCCTGGATCACGACGGGCGGCTGGCCGGCATCGTGACCTATGACGACGCGATGGACACCGCCCACGAGGCCGAGACCGAGAGCTTCCACAAGACCTCGGCCGTGACGGGGCTGGGCACCAACATGCTGCAGGCCACGGTCGGGCTGCTTTATCGCAAGCGGGTGCCGTGGCTGGTGATCCTTGTCTTCGGCAATATCTTCTCGGGCGCGGGCATCGCCTATTTCGAGGATACGATCGCGGCCTATGTCGCGCTGGTCTTCTTCCTGCCGCTTCTTGTCGACAGCGGCGGCAATGCCGGCAGCCAATCCGCCACGCTGATGGTGCGGGCGCTTGCGACGGGAGATGTCAAGTTGACGGACTGGGGGCGGATGCTGGGCCGCGAGATGCTTGTCGCCGGGGCGCTGGGCCTGACGATGGCGGCGGCGGTGTCGGTCATCGGCCTGTGGCGCGGCGGGCCCGAGATCGCGTTGGTCGTGTCGCTGACGATGATGCTGATCGTGGTGATGGGATCGCTTCTGGGCATGTCGATGCCTTTCCTGCTGTCGCGCTTCAGGCTTGACCCGGCCGCCGCTTCGGCACCGCTCATCACCTCGCTGGCCGATGCGATCGGTGTCGTGATCTACTTTGGCATGGCGACGGTGCTGCTTGACCTGTCGACGGGGGGCTGACGGGCCACCGGGTGGTGCTTGCCGATTGACAGCCCCCGCCCGATGTGGGGGATAGGGCGCGAGGCAGCAGCAGGACGGGCCCGCGTGATGAGCCAGAGCAACGTTTCGGCAAGTGGTGGCACGCATGGCCGGATCTGAAGGGACCCGGCCCGTCGTTCTGGTAACGGGCGGCGCGGGCTATGTCGGCAGCCATACCTGCAAGATGCTGGCGGGCGCGGGATATCTGCCCGTGGTCTATGACACGCTCGAGCGCGGGAACGCCTGGTCGGTGCGCTGGGGGCCGCTGGAACAGGGCAGCCTGATGGACGGCGACCGGCTGCGCGGGGTCATCCGCAACTGCAACCCCGTGGGCGTGATCCATTTCGCGGCCTATACCTATGTGGGCGAATCCGTCGCGGATCCGCTCATGTACTACCGCAACAACGTGCTGGGGACGGTCTCGCTTGCCCGGGCGATGATGGCCGAGGGGGTGGGGCGGCTGGTGTTTTCCTCGACCTGCGCGACCTATGGCATCCCGACGGGGGTGCCCATCGACGAGGCGACCCCGCAAGTGCCCATCAACCCCTATGGCCAGAGCAAGCTTCTGGCCGAACAGGCGCTGGCCCTCGCCGGCGCGGCAGGCGGGCTTTCCACCGTGGCTTTGCGCTATTTCAACGCCGCCGGCGCCGATCCCGACGGCGAGATCGGCGAGGCGCATGACCCCGAGACGCATCTCATCCCGCTGGCCCTTGCCGCTGCGCGCGGCACCGCCCCGCCGCTGACCGTGTTCGGGACCGATCACGACACGCCCGACGGCACCTGCATCCGCGACTATGTGCACGTGAACGACCTTGCCTCGGCGCATCTGGCGGCCCTCGGGCACCGGATCGACGAGGGCGGCTTCTTCGCCTGCAACCTGGGCACCGGCACCGGCACCTCGGTCAGAGAGTTGATCGCCTTGACCGAAGAGGTGACGGGTCGGCCCGTGCCCCATAGCTACGGCCCCCGGCGCGAGGGCGATCCGGCGGCGCTTGTGGCAGATCGCAGGCTTGCGCATAGCGCGCTGGGGTGGGAGCCGCGCCTGTCGGACCCGAGAAACATCCTTCAGACCGCCTGGACCTGGATGCAGCGGCAGGACGACGTGACCCGGTCCGGCTAGGCCCGCCCACCGTGGTTCAGCCCGGCTTTCGCGCCCGCAGATGCGTCGGGCAATGCTCACCGCTGTCGAGGACGGGGATCATCCGTTCCCAGATCTCGACGTTATGGGCGACGAACTCCGGCCCGACGAGGCTCTCGACAGCCGCGCCTGCATCGCCCTGCAGCCGCGCCAGTTCGGTGCGGGCCTGTTCGCGGTACCATGCATTGCGCGAGACGGTCTCGATCTGTTCGAACCCGGCGGCCTTCATCGCATCGAGGTAGCGGGCGGGCGTCGCCATGCCGAAATCCAGCCCCTCGGCCGCGATATAGGCGGCCATCCGGTCCGAGATCGTCTCGGTCCCGATCAGCCAGTCGGATGCCAGAAACCACCCGCCGGGCCGCAGCACGCGCGACACCTCGGCCATCAGGGCGTGCTTTTCGGCGATATGGACGATGGAATCCTTGGAAAAGACCACGTCGAACGTGCCCGGCGGAAAGGGCAGCGGCCCCGGCGCGACCTTCACAAGACCGATCCGGTCCGTCAGCCCTGCCGCCGCGATCCGCCCCCGCGCATGGTCGATCACCGTATCCTCGACGTCGATCCCGACGACGTAGCCCGCGCCATGCGCGGACACGAGCGCGATGTCGATCCCGCCGGC
Organism: Rubellimicrobium sp.; assembly: GCA_020832515.1. Lineage (GTDB taxonomy): Bacteria > Pseudomonadota > Alphaproteobacteria > Rhodobacterales > Rhodobacteraceae > JAFIEN01. Next base: position 3,755 of record JAFIEN010000363.1, read on the forward strand.
CCCGCAGCCGATATCGAGCACGGATTTGCCCGTGATGTCGTGATCGCCGATCACGCGGGCAACCTCGTCCGGGCCGCCCGGCGACAGGAAGCCCTCGCCCCAGATGGCTTCCAGGAGGGCGATCAGGCGGGGCGGGTAATGGTCTTCGCTCATCTCACGGGGCTCCTTGGGGGGGGGTGTCGGGGGCGGCCACCGCCACAGACTCCCCGTCCCGCGACCCTCTCGCAAGGGCCGGCGGGCGCGGAGCGCCGGGGATCGGCCCAAGCCCGCGCTCGGCCAGGATCGGCCCCGGGTCGCGCCCGTCATGTGCAGAAGCCTCGCGATAGACCTCGAGCTGGTCCTCGTC
>JAFIEN010000364.1 GCA_020832515.1 Rubellimicrobium sp.
CACGCTCGTCGAACCCCAATTCGGCCAACAGCCAGTTCTTCATCAATTTCAAGGACAACCACTTCCTCAACCGGCAGTACACGGTCTATGGCCGGGTGATCTCGGGGATGGAGCATGTGGACGCCATCGTGCGGGGCGAGCCGCCGACCGCGCCCGACCGGATGATCAGCGTGAAGGTCGCGGCCGATGCGTAGGCTTGCGTTGCTTCTGGCATTCGCCGCCAGCCCCGCCCTTGCCGCCGGGATCGAGATCGACGTCGCGGGCGAAGCCAACGGCACGATCGTCATCGACCTGTTCGAGGATGTTGCCCCCCTCCATGCCGAACAGATTAGCGCCCTTGCCGCCGCGGGCGCCTATGACAACGTGGTCTTCCACCGCGTGATCGACGGCTTCATGGCCCAGACCGGCGATGTCGAACATGGCGTCATCGGCAGCGACATGCGCATGGCGGGCACCGGCAAATCCGACCGGCCCAACCTTCCGGCCGAGTTTTCGGACATCCCCTTCACGCGCGGCGTTGTGGGCATGGCCCGGTCGCAGGATCCCAATTCGGCCAACAGTCAGTTCTTCATCATGTTCGCAGACGCGCCGCATCTGAACGGCGGCTATACTGTCGTCGGGCAGGTGACGGCGGGCCTCGATGTGCTGGACGCGATCAAGCGCGGGGCCGGCCCCAATGGCGCGGTGATCGGCGAGCCCGACCGCATGGTCGCGGTGCGCGTGACAGACTGATGCGATGCCATCCCCATCGCGCGGATCACTTGCGCGCGATGGGGATGGCGCGAAAAGCCGCCTCGGCGCAGCATTGCCCTGTCCGCCATGACGGGAACCTCCGATGCGCCACCTGATTGCCCTCTGCCTTGCCGCCGTGCTGGCCACTCCCGCCCTTGCCGATCCGGCCGCTTGGGCCCGCGAATGGCCCGTTACCGATTTCACCCGCACCACGATCCCCGACTGGTCCGAGGTCATCTCGGGCGGCCCCCCCAGGGACGGTATTCCGGCGATCGATGCCCCCGTCTTCCTGCCCGTGGCCGAAGAGGGGCGGTTGGCGGATATCGAACCCGTCATGACGCTCGAGATCACGGGCGAGGCGCCGCGCGCCTATCCGATCCGCTACCTGATGTGGCACGAGATCGTGAACGACACGGTCGGCGGGATCCCCGTTGCCGTGACCTTCTGCCCGCTCTGCAATTCCGGCGTCACCTTTGACCGGCGGCTTGACGGCGCGGTGCTGAGTTTCGGCGTCTCGGGCAAGCTGCGCCATTCCGATATGGTCATGTATGACCGCGAAACCGAAAGCTGGTGGCAGCAGGCCACCGGCGAAGGGGTCGTCGGTGTCCATAGCGGCACGCCGCTGACCAAACTGCCGGGCTTCATGGAAAGCTGGGCGCAGTTCCGCGATCGCAACCCGGGCGGGCTGGTGATGGACCAGCCTGCCGGCTTTACCCGCGACTATGGGCGCAATCCCTATGTCGGATACGATTCGAGCGCGCGGCCGTTTCTGTTCTCGGGCGAGATGCCCCCCCACGGGATCGACCCGCTTGCCCGTGTGGTCCGGGTCGGCGAGCGGGCATGGCCGCTGGAGCGGCTGGCCACGGCGGGCGAGATCGGCGAGGCGGGGGTCAATCTCAGCTGGGCCGCCGGTCAGGCCTCGGCGCTTGATACCGCGCGGATCGCCGAAGGGCGGGATGTGGGTTCCGTCCGTGTGCGCGATGGCGCAGGTCAGGATCTGGTGCATGACGTGATGTTCGCCTTCGCCTTTCATGCCTTCTGGCCGGATGGCGAATGGATGCTGGGCGAGTGATCCCGGCGCCGTTCCGGGCGCGAGCGCGGGATTTGCGCATCTGACGAACAAAGCAACAGCGATGCGTTGACAGTTCCGGGCCACGCGCCTTTGGTGCCCGGCGATGGAACGCAGGGATCATATCGACGCCTTCGGGGCGATGGCGCTGACCGGATTCGCGCTTCTGCTGGCGTTCAATCAGGTCGTGATCAAGGTCACGAACGGCGGCCTGCAGCCGGTGTTCTTCGCCGGGCTGCGCTCGACGGGCGCGGTGGTCTGCATCGGGCTCTGGCTCTGGCTGCGGGGCATCTCGCCCCGGGGTGGCCGGGCGGTTGCATGTGCCGGGCTGGTGACGGGGGCGATCTTCGCGGTGGAGTTCCTGCTTCTGTTCGTGGCGCTTGACCTGACGACGGTCAGCCGGACGGCGGTGATATTCTATTCGATGCCGGTCTGGATGGCGCTGGGGGCGCATCTGTTCGTCGCGGGCGACCGGATCACCGGGGTCAAGGCTGCGGGGCTGGCCTTGTGCATGGGGGGCGTTGCGCTGGCCATGGCCGACCGGGGCGGCGGCGAGGCAAGCCTTGCGGGCGATCTGGCGGCCCTTGGTGCGGCGATGGGATGGGCGGCAACAGCCTTGATGGCCAAGGCATCGCCCCTGCGGCTGGTGCGGCCCGAGGTGCAGCTGTTGTGGCAAGTGGGGGTGTCGGCGCCGATCCTGCTGTTGCTGGCGCCCCTCTTTGGCGCCCTAGTGCGGGATCTGGAGCCGATCCACCTTTGGGGGCTGGCCTTCCAGATCGTCGTCGTGGTCAGCGCGGGCTTCATCCTGTGGCTCTGGCTGCTGGCGCGCTATCCGGCCTCGGGCGTGGCCTCGTTCAGCTTTCTCTCGCCGGTTTTCGGCGTGGGCCTTGGCTGGGCGATTCTGGGCGAGGAGGTGGGGCCGGTGCTGCTGGCGGCGCTTGCGCTGGTGGCCTTGGGGCTGGTGCTGATCAACCGCCGGGTTCAGGTGCCGCAGAAGGTCTGAAGCACGCGTTCCTCGTCCTTGGGCGGGCGCATGAAGGGGGCGTCTTCCTCGAATGGCCGGGTGACGGCGGCCAGCATTTCGTGGAACGGGGCAAGGTCGCCCGCCACGCCTGCGGTGATCGCGGCCTCGATCATGTGGGTGCGGGGGATGACGGCCGGATTGGCCCGCGCCATGAGTGCGGCATCCGGCCCGCGCGCCTGCCAGAGCTTTTCCCAGGCGTCGAAGGCATCGCGGTCGCTGAACTGGTCGCGCGCCTGTGGCGTTCCCAATACGCGGAACGTATTGGTGAAATCAGCCCCGTCGCGGGCCATGAGGGCAAGCAGCCCTTCGATCAGCGGGCGGTCGTCCTCGGTGGCGGCGCTCAGGCCCAGCTTGTCGCCGAAAACCCGAAGCCATGCCGCCGCATAGAGATCGCCGTAGCGGTTCACGATCTCCGTGAACGCCTCGATGGCTGCGTCACGGTCGGGCATGAGCGGGATCAGGGCGGTCGCGAATTGCGCGATGTTCCACAGCGCGATCTGAGGCTGGTTGCCATAGGCATAGCGGCCCATGTGGTCGATCGAGGAAAACACCGTCTGCGGATGGTAGCTGTCCATGAAGGCGCAGGGGCCGTAGTCGATCGTCTCGCCCGCCACGGAACAATTGTCGGTGTTCATCACCCCGTGGATGAAGCCGAGGCCCATCCATTCCGCGATCAGCCGGGCCTGCCGCTCCACCATGCCGGCCAGAAGGCCCGACGGCCCGATGGCACCGGGATAGTGGCGGTCGATCGTGTGATCGGTCAGCGCGGCCAGGGCATCGCGCTGCCCCCGCGCGGCGAACAACTGGAAGGTGCCGACGCGGATATGGCTGGCGGCGACACGGGCGATGATTGCGCCGGGCAGGGCGGACTCTCGATACACCGTCTCGCCGGTCGTGACGGCCGCCAGCGCGCGTGTGGTGGGCACGCCGAGGGCGGCCATCGCCTCGGAGACAAGGTATTCGCGCAGGACCGGGCCAAGCCAGGCCCGCCCGTCGCCCGAGCGGGAATAAGGCGTGCGGCCCGCGCCCTTCAGCACGATATCGCGGCGGGTGCCGTCTGGCCCCACCACCTCGCCCAGAAGGATGGCGCGGCCGTCGCCCAGGCCGGGGTTGAACTGGCCGAACTGGTGCCCGGCATAGGCCTGGGCCAAGGGACTGGCACCCTCGGGGATCGTGTTGCCGGCGATCACGTCTGCGGTCAGTGCCGCAGGGTCGATCCCCATCTCGCGCGCCAGCCCCTCGTTCAC
>JAFIEN010000365.1 GCA_020832515.1 Rubellimicrobium sp.
TATGCGCCGTGCCACGGTCCAGAGGTATGACAACGTCCAACGGTCATGAGCGACGGGGTCGCGAACCCTAGACACTTGCTCGCGATTGATTCTTGTGATTATTTCGGGCTATACTACGTCAACAGTATGCGCCGCCTGCGCCCCATTGATTTTGCGGGTTCCGGCGTGGCCGGGTAGCGGCGAGTCTCCTTCTGGTTTTCTGGAAGGAGGCTGTGATGGCGGATGGTGGCGAGGGGTTCGTTGGCTGTGTCGAGGTGGTTCGGCGGACGCGGGGGTATCGGCGCTGGCCTGACGCGGTGAAGGCGCGGATCGTGGCGGAGAGCTACCGGCCGGGGGCCAGGGTTGCGCATGTCGCACGGCGTCATGAGCTTGCGCCGCATCAGCTGTCGGACTGGCGGCGCCAAGCGCGTCAGGGGCTTCTGGCATTGCCGGAAGACGTCATGGACGGGTTGGGTGGCGACGCGCTGCCGGCGTTCGTGCCGGTATCGGTGGACGGCGAGGCGGAGGTGTCGCCTAGGGCGGCGAGCGCCCCCGAGGGGGTCGTCGGGATCGAGATCGGCGACGGGGTTGTTGTCCGCGTGCCGGGCGACGTGTCGGCGGAGCGGGCGGCGGCGCTGGTGCGTGCGCTGCGCGGGTCGGCATGATCGTCGCGGGACAGCGCCTGCCGATCCTGGTGGCGACCCGGCCGGTGGACTTTCGCTGCGGCCACCAGGCGCTGGCGCTGATCGTGCAGAACACGCTGCGGCTCGATCCGCATTCCGGGGTGATGGTGATTTTCCGGTCCAAGCGCGGCGACAGGTTGAAGATTTTGGTGTGGGACGGCACCGGAATGGTGCTCGTGTACAAGGTCCTGGAGGAAGGCAAGTTCGCCTGGCCGAAGGTTCAGGACGGGGTGATGCGGCTGTCCCGGGCGCAATGCGAGGCGCTCGTTGAAGGTCTGGACTGGCGCCGGGTGATGGCGCAGCGGGTGACGGCGCCGACTGCGGCGGGATGACTCAGGGCGTCGTTTCGGCGTTGTTTTGTTGGGCTTTCCTGCCTCGATCGAGTAGGAGGGGCCATGTCGCAGCCCCTCGATCTGAGCCGCTTTCCGGACCTCCCGCCCGAGGTGGTGGCGGCCTTTGCAGCCCAGCACGCGGCGCTTGAGGCCGCTCGGTTCGAGGCCTCGGTCGAACGCGCGGCCCGTCAGCACGAGCAGGCGGTGGTGGCCGAGAAGGAGGCCTTCATCGCCGAGCTCAAGGAGCTGGTGGCGACGCTGGAGGGCCAGATCCAGCAGTATCGCCACGCCAAGTTCGGGCCGAAGTCCGAGAAGCTGGACCCCGCCCAGCTGGAGCTGGCGCTGGAGGACCTCGAGACCGCCATCGCCGAGACCGAGGCGCGCATCGCAGCGGTCGAGGAGAAGATCGCCGCCAGCGCCAGCACGCCGACCGAGGATCCCGAGAAGGCCCCCGCGCGCAAACCGCGCAAGGCCCGGGCGCTGCCCGAGGACCTGCCGCAGGTGGAGCGGGTGATCGAGCCCGACAGCATCACCTGCCCCTGTGGGTGCGGCGACATGGTGCGGATCGGCGAGGATCGCACGCGGCGGCTGGACTACATTCCCGCGCGCTATCAGGTCATCGTCACGATCCGCCCCCGATACGCCTGCCCGAAGGGCCGGACCGGGGTGGCGCAGGCGAAGGCCCCGGCGCATCTGCTGGAAGGCAGTTGGCCGACCGAGGCGCTGCTGGCCCAGATCGCCGTGTCCAAGCATTCCGAGCACATGCCGTTGAACCGGCAGGCCGTGGTCATGGCCCGGCACGGAGTGCCCATCGACCGCTCGGTGCTGGCCGACTGGATGGGTCGGACCGGTGCTCTCATCGCACCCGTGGTCGAGCGCATGGCGGAGATCCTCAAGGAGGGCAGCACCCGCCTCTATGTCGACGAGACCACGGCCCCGGTGCTGGACCCCGGGCGCGGGCGGACGAAGACCGGATATCTCTGGGCCGTGCTGCGCGACGATCGCGGCTGGGGCGGCCCCGCCCCACCCGGTGTCGTGTTCCACTACCACCCCGGCCGCGCAGGCAAATACGCCGCCGAAATCCTCAAAGGTTTCAACGGCACGATCCAGGTCGATGCCTATGGCGCCTATACCCACCTGGCCACGCCGAAACGCCCGGGCGGCGATCCGTTGCGGCTGGCCTTCTGCTGGTCACATGGGCGGCGCAAATTGATCAAGGCCAAGCCCAAGAAGGGCTCGCCCATCGTCGACGAGGCGCTGGTGCGCATCGCCGCCCTCTACAAGATCGAGGATGCCATCCGAGGGACCGACCCGGGCCACCGCCGAACCGTCCGGCAGGAGCTGTCCCGCCCGCTGATCGATGAGTTCTTCACATGGCTGGCCGCCCAGGCCGCACGGGTCTCGCGCAAATCCGACCTGGGCGAGGCCATGGCCTACATGCTGCGCCGCCAGGACGGCTTCCGACTGTTCCTCGACGATGGCCACATCGACATCGACTCCAACCTGGTTGAAAACGCCATCCGCAGCCCGGCCATGAACCGCCGCAATGCGCTCTTTGTCGGCCACGACGAGGGCGGCCGGAACTGGGCCCGCTTCGCCAGCCTGATCGGCACCTGCAAAATGAATGGCGTCGAACCCTATGCCTATCTGCGCGATCTGTTCACCAGGCTGGCCAACGCCCACCTCGACCGAGATATCGATGCCCTGATGCCGTGGGTCTACGCCCAGCAAACCAAGGGTTCATAGGGACCTCGTCTCGTAGTCCCTGATGAGCTACCAACGCCCTCCGCTTCATCCCATCACGGCACCGCGCAAGCGGAAACTCAATGGGGCGTGACCGCCGCTTACAGTTCAGGCAGGACCGATGGCACGGAGGCGGCATGCGGTTTCTGCGCTTCCGGGCTTGGCTGGACGAAGTCCATAGCCTCGCAAGCGGATTCGATCAGCTTTTCTATGAGCAGGTGCGTCGGCATGCAGGAACGGATGCCTCACATCTCTATGGCGGCTGGTTGGCAATCCTTGAAGTTTGGTGTGAGCAGAACTCCGTAGCCTATGCCGGCACCCCGGTTGGCACCATCAAGCGCCACGCCACCGGCAAGGGCAATGCCAACAAGCAGGCCATGATCGCCGCGGCCCGTGCCCGCGGGTTCAGCCCGGCTGATGACAACGAGGCCGATGCCATCGCATTGCTGCTTTGGGCCATCGAGACGAATGGAGGTGCATCATGAAAGCGATGCGCTTCACCCCCAGGGGCTATGGCGGCGCGCGCCGCGACGCCGAGCAGATGAAACGCGACGGCTGGCACGAACAGGGCGTGCTCGCGGTGAGCCTCGATGATCACCGGCTGACCTGGCCGGAACGCGAAATGGTTCGTCAACTGGGTGAGAAACTGTACGGCGAGCTTCCTGCGGTACGGGAGGTGCGCAATGGCTGACTGGACACGCGCCATGGTCGCTGATCGGCTCGAGCTCGCGGCAGACGTCATGAAATCTCTCCCTGCGGTTCGGCCGCAGGGGTATTTCAACGCCTGGCCCGAATACTTCCACAGCTTCGCCGATCAGGTTGGCCAGGAGCCACGTATGCGCAAACCCCTGCCATCGCCGCGCATGATCACCGAGGCTGACGCGGCCATGCTGTGGCTGCGCTGGATCGACAGGGACATCGCCCAGATCCTTTGGGCGCGCGCCAACCGCAAAGCTTGGAAGGGCATCTGCTGGGAGCATGGCGTCAGCCGGGCCGCCGCGAACCGTCGTCACGAGTATGGGCTTGCCGTGATCGTCTGGCGGCTGAATGGCAAAACGCCACCTAAAAAGCGGTCGATGCAGTATGTGATCACGCAGACCAGTTGAAAATCGCTGCCGTGCAACAGCGCGCGGCAGCGCAGCTTGAACGATTGGCCTGCATGAAGTATATACCCATGTATAGCCGCCGGAGGTCGTCATGTTTGAAACCCGTATCCGCAAAGTTGGCAATTCAGCCGTCGTGACGCTCTCGGCGGAAATGCTCGCGGCGCTTGATGCACGCGAAGGCGACACGGTTTACTTGGTGCGTGGTGATGACGGCAG
>JAFIEN010000366.1 GCA_020832515.1 Rubellimicrobium sp.
ATGATCCTGGGCGAGGCCGAAACCCAGGGCGTGATCGGCGCCTCGGGCGCGGTGCTGGTGTGATCCGGAGCGCAGCGCTGGCGCTGACACTTACAATAGGATCCGCGAACGCCGAAACGGTGTTCGCGGTAACCTCCGAGGACCTGTCGGTTTGCAATCTACTCTCGCAGATCGCATTGGCGGCGGCCGAGCACCGAGATGAAGGCAGAACACATCTGGAACTGTCAACCGGTCCGCTTGCATACTTGGACGATGATGTGCGATCCGACATCCTTGAAATAGTATTCAACACAGTCGAAGGAGACCCGGGCTTCGTCGCGAAAACGGTGGCGGGGCTTTGCGTCCTCGAACGACTACAGCCCAGAGAGATCAACTAGTGTCCCCCCTCAACATCGAAAAAGGCTCATCGAAGCATTCGGCCTATGACCTGCGCGACCCCAATGCAGACCTTATCGAGCGCCACACGCTTGCCGTGATCGTCGACAACGAATCGGGCGTGCTGGCGCGCGTGATCGGGCTGTTTTCGGCGCGCGGCTACAACATCGACAGCCTGACCGTGGCCGAGATCGACCATCTGGGCCACCGCTCGCGCATCACCATCGTCACCAGTGGCACGCCGCAGGTGATCGAACAGATCCGTGCGCAGCTTGAACGCATGGTCACCACGCACGAGGTCCACGACCTGACCACCGAAGGCCCCTCGGTCGAACGCGAACTGGCGCTGCTGAAGGTCGCGGGCAAGGGCGAGGCGCGGATCGAATCGCTGCGCCTGGCCGAGATCTTCCGCGCCAATGTGGTCGATTCCACGCTGGAAAGCTTCGTCTTCGAGATCACCGGCACGCCCGAGAAGATCGACGCATTCGCCGAACTGATGCGCCCGCTGGGTCTGCAGGAGGTGGCGCGGACCGGGGTGGCGGCACTGTCGCGTGGGGCGCGCGGGTCGATCGGCTGACCCACGACGGGGCACGGGAAACAGGAAGGTCGGGGACATGATCGACGACCTGCCACCCCTGCGTGCGGTGATCGCCACCCATGGCATCGCCGCAAGGAAGGCTCTGGGGCAGAACTTCCTTCTGGACCTGAACCTGACTGCAAGGATCGCGCGGGCGGCGGGCGACCTGAGCGCCTGCGACGTGCTCGAGGTCGGCCCCGGCCCCGGCGGCCTGACCCGCGGCCTTCTGGCCGAAGGCGCGCGGCATGTGCTGGCCATCGAAAAGGATGCCCGCTGCCTGCCCGCCCTGGACGAGATCGCGGCGCGCTATCCGGGGCGGCTGACCGTGATCTCAGGCGATGCGCTGGCCGTCGATCCGCTGGCGCATCTGACCCCGCCGATCCGCGTTGTGTCGAACCTGCCCTACAATGTGGGAACCGAGTTGCTTGTCCGCTGGCTGACCCCGTCCGACTGGCCGCCCTTCTGGACCTCGCTCACGCTGATGTTCCAGCGCGAGGTGGCCGAACGGATCGTGGCCAAGCCGGGCTCGAAGGCCTACGGTCGCCTTGCAATCCTTGCACAGTGGCGGGCCGAGGCACGGATCGTGCTGGATCTGCCGCCTGCGGCCTTCACGCCGCCGCCCAAGGTGTCGTCCAGCGTGGTACATCTGAGCGCGCTGCCCGCCCCGCGATATCCGGCCCGGGCAGAAACGCTGTCACGCGTCGTGGCGGCGGGCTTCAACCAGAGGCGCAAGATGCTGCGGGCCAGCCTCAGGGGCGTGGCCCCTGCAATCGAGGATCACCTGATCGCCGCCGGAATTGCGCCCACCGATCGGGCCGAGCAGGTCAGCCTCGAGGCTTTCTGCGCGCTGGCCCGCTTGATCGATGGCGACGCAGGAGACGGCAAGGCAGACGACGGCCGCAGGCGGATCACCGGCCCCGGCTGAGGCCTATTCGGCGGCCTCGGCCGGACCGTCGGCGGGGCTTGCCTCGTCACGCTTGGCGCGCGGCTTGCGGGCGCGCGGCGCACGGGCGGGCTTCTCGGCGTGGCGGTCCTCGGCCCTGTCGGTTCCGGCCCTGTCGGTGGCGGCCTTGTCGTCCTCGGCTCTGTCACCGGCAGGCGCGGCGCCGGGGGCAGCATCCCTGGATGCCTCGGGCGCAGCGTCGCGACGGCGCGGCGCAGGTCGAGGCCGGGGCGCGGGAGATGTTTCGGACCGCATCTCGGGCGTTTCGACCAGGCCGCTGTCGTCGTCGCGGTCGGGGTCTGGCGTGCCGACGATGAAATCAGGCAGTGTGGAATGTTCGGGATGGCCGGGATCGTTCGCCATCTCTTCCTGAAGGCGCAGACGGCGTTCACGCTCGCGTTCGCGCTCGGCCTGCCGGTCCAAACTCTGCCGGTCTAAACTCTGCCGGTCCGCATTCTGCCGGTCGGAACCCTGGCGCTCGGAACTCTGGCGCTCGCCCTGCTGGCGGTCCGCGTTCTGGCGGTCACCGTTGCCACGGTCCGCGTTCTGGCGGTCACCGTTGCTACGGTCCCCGTTACTGCGGTCCCCGTTACCGCGGTCCCCGACCTGGCGCTCGGCCTGGCGTTCGGCGTTCTGCCGGTCGCGTTCCGCCTGACGGTCGCGGTTCTGCTGTTCCTGCTCCTCGCGCGCGCGATCGATCTCGCGCATCGCTTCGGCCAGCAGCCGGGTGTAATGCTCGGCATGCTGGGCGAAATTCTCGGCATTCACGCGGTCGCCCGACAGCTGGGCATCGCGGTGCAGCTGGGTGTATTTCTCGATGATCTGCTGCGGCGTGCCGCGCACCTTGCCGTCGGGACCCGAGCTGTCAAAGACACGGTTGACGATATTGCCGCCGCTTGGGCGCACCTGGCGGTTCTTGTTGCCCCGCGAGCGTGATTTCGATGATCTCATCTGGTTCTTCGTGTGAGGCCCGTTCGGGCGGTTGGCCTTGGCGCTTTCGGACGCGTCGCACGTCGATGGATTGAAAGCCCGGCTATTATCTGGCGACTGTTCCAGCCGGGAGGGCGATGGCCCCCCTCTTGCGGATGCCTGTTCTAATCATGCCGAACATCGAAGGGCAAGCGGAAACTGGGACTGATGCCGGAATGTGGAGTTTATGCCATAGACGACCGGCCACCACTTCACGCGCGGCGAAAGCACATCACCCTGTCGCGCCCGTCCAGATCCGCCACGACCGGCCCCGGCAGCAGCCCGGCCGCCACACCCAGCGCCGCAACCGCTGCCCGCTGCCTGGGCCCCATCTCGAGCAGAAGCCGGCCGTTCGGGGCCAGAAGGGGCCGCACGGCCGACAGGATCGCGCGATAGGCCGACAGCCCGTCGTCGCCGTCGGTCAGTGCCATGCGGGGTTCCCAGTCGCGCACCTCGGGGGAAAGACCCGCCATCTCGTCCGCCGCGATATAGGGCGGGTTCGAGACGATCAGGTCATAGGGCCCCATGGCCTTGGCCGCCCAATCCGAGACGGCAAATCGCGCGCGCGCAAGGACACCCAGCATGGCCGCATTATGCGTGGCCACGGCCAGCGCCTCGGGCGAGAGATCAAGGCCCAGCCCATGCGCCGAGGGCATCTCGGCCAGCAGCGTCACCAGGATGCAGCCCGTCCCGGTGCCAAGGTCGAGGACCTGCGAAAACGGCTCGGAGAGCGCTGTTTCGACAAGGATTTCCGTCTCGGGGCGCGGGTCGAGGACATCGGCCGTGACGTGGAAGTCGCGCCCGTAGAAGGCGCGCCTTCCGGTCAGATGCGAAACCGGCTCGCGCGCGGCGCGGCGGGCGATCAGGGCGTCGAAGCGGCCCAGCGCCTCGGGCCCGATGCGGTCGGGCATTGCCAGCCCAAGCTGCCCGCGCGGCACGCCTGCGGCGAACTCCATCAGGCGGCGCGCATCGCCCGCCGGATCCTCCACTCCCGCCGCCCGAAGGGCCGACACCGCCTCGCGCAGGGCGGTGGCGGCGTCGCGGGCCGCGCCCGGAGGCGTGGTCACGCGCCGCCCTCGGCCATCTCGGCCCGCAGCCCCGCCTGGGCATCGGCGGTCACTGCCTCGATCACCTCGTCCAGATCGCCCCACATGATCTGGTCCAGCCGGTAATGTGTCAGGT
>JAFIEN010000367.1 GCA_020832515.1 Rubellimicrobium sp.
GCCGGGGCGGGGGCATCGGGACGGGCGTGGGGTCCCATGCGGCCAGCAGGGCTGCGCGCATGGGCCGCGATGTGCTCTCGTCAGCGGGGGACGGATTGCGTAACACTTCGTGGCGGGGCGGCGAGGGAGCTTGCAGATGACTGTGAAGGAGATCTTCGGGACCCTCGACTACGGGCCCGCCCCGGAATCGCCCGCCCCCGCGCTTGACTGGATCGCAGGTCACGGCGGCATCTTCGGCCAGTTCATCGGTGGCGTCTGGACCGCGCCCGAGGATTGCTTCACCAGCCACAACCCCGCCACCGGCGCGCCTCTGGCCCAGGTCAGCCAGGGCGGCCCCCACGAGATCGAGGCCGCTGTCCGCGCCGCCCGCAAGGCCCAGCCCGGCTGGGCGGCCCTTGGCGGCCATGGCCGGGCGCGGGTGCTGTATGCCATCGCGCGTGCGTTGCAGAAACATGCGCGTCTGTTCGCGGTGCTCGAGAGCCTCGACAACGGCAAGCCCATCCGCGAGGCCCGTGACATCGACATTCCCCTTGCCCAGCGGCATTTCTACTATCACGCCGGCATGGCGCAACTGATGGAGGCCGAGCTTCCGGGGCGCGAGGCGCTGGGCGTCTGCGGGCAGATCGTGCCGTGGAACTTTCCGCTGCTCATGCTGGCATGGAAGATCGCGCCCGCGCTGGCCATGGGCAATACGGCGGTGCTCAAACCCGCCGAATACACGCCGCTGACGGCCCTTTTGTTCGCCGATGTCTGCCGCGAGGCCGGGGTGCCGCCGGGCGTCGTGAACATCGTCACGGGCGACGGCCGCACCGGCGAGGCACTGGTGAACGCGCCTGTCGACAAGATCGCCTTCACCGGATCGACCGCCGTTGGCCGCCGCATCCGCGAGGTGACGGCCGGGTCGGGCAAGGCACTCACGCTCGAACTGGGGGGGAAATCTCCCTATATCGTCTTCGACGATGCCGATCTGGACAGTGCCATCGAGGGGCTGGTCGATGCGATCTGGTTCAATCAGGGGCAGGTCTGCTGCGCGGGATCGCGCCTTATCGTGCAGGAAGGGATTGCCGACGGCTTTCATGCGCGCCTGCGGGTCCGGATGGACGGGTTGCGGGTCGGCGATCCGCTGGACAAATGCATCGACATCGGCGCCATCGTCGACCGGACTCAGCTTGAGCGCATCACCCGCATGGTCGAGGCGGAAACGGCGGGTGAGCGGCACGTGGCCGCCGTGACTCTGCCTGATCTGGGCTGTTTCTATCCGCCGACGCTGATCACCGGGCTTTCGACGGCATCGCCCCTGATGCAGGAAGAGATCTTCGGGCCGGTCCTTGTCTCGACCACCTTCCGCACGCCGGCCGAGGCGGTCGAGATCGCCAACAACACCCGCTACGGGTTGGCCGCGACCCTCTGGACCGAGAACATCAACCTTGCGCTGGATATCGCGCCAAAGCTGGCGGCAGGTGTGGTCTGGGTCAATGCGACGAACCTTTTCGACGCGGCGGCAGGGTTCGGCGGGGTGCGCGAAAGCGGATTCGGCCGTGAAGGCGGATGGGAAGGGTTGGCGGCCTATACTCGGGCGAAGGGGGCCGCGAAGGCGCTGAAGCCCGTCGTGGCCTTCGGCGGCGACGGGGCCCCTGTCGATACGGTGGACCGGACGGCCAAGCTTTACATCGGGGGCAAGCAGGCGCGCCCCGACGGGGGCCTGTCGCGCGCTGTCCACGGGCCGAAGGGCGCGCTTCTGGGGCAGGTGAGCCTTGCCAACCGCAAGGATGTGAGGAACGCGGTCGAGGCGGCACAGGGCGCGAAGGGCTGGGGCCGGACGACCGCCCATGCCCGGGCGCAGATCCTGTATTACATCGCCGAAAACCTTGCTGCGCGGGCGGGCGAACTCGCGGCCCGAATCGACGCGCTGACCGGCCGGGGCGGCAAGGCCGAGGTCGAGGCAAGCATCCGGCGGCTCTTCACCTATGCCGCCTGGGCGGACAAGTTCGATGGTCAGGTCCGGTCGGTGCCGATCCGGGGTGTGGCGCTGGCGATGCGCGAACCTGTGGGCGTGATCGCAGCACTCTGCCCGGACGAGGCGCCGCTTCTGGGGCTGGTGTCGCTGATGGCGCCGGCGATCGCGATGGGCAACCGGGTGGTGCTGGTGGCCTCGGACCCCTTCCCGCTGGCGGCGACCGACTTCATCCAGGTGCTGGAAACATCCGACGTGCCGGGGGGCGTGGTCAACATCCTGACCGGCGCGCATGGCGAACTTGCGCCGGTGCTGGCCGCCCATGCCGATGTCGATGCCCTCTGGTGCTTCTCGGGGCAGGATCTGTCGGGGGTGGTGGAGCGGGCCTCGGCCGGCAACCTCAAGCGGACATGGGTGAACAACGGGCGCACAACGGATTGGACGGGGGCCGAGGGGCGGGCGTTCCTCGAGGCCGCGACCGAGGTCAAGACGGTCTGGATCCCCTACGGCGAATAGGCCCGGGGGGCGCCGAAATTTGGCCAAATTTCCGCCCGCCCTTGCCATGGCTTGCGCCCGGTTCGGCAGGCACCTATATCCCCGCCTGAGAGGTTGGCGCGGGCAGGCGCCTCGCCAACCCGGTCAGGTCCGGAAGGAAGCAGCCGTAACGAGCCCCGCTTGGGTCGTTGTCCAGCCTCTCACCCCAAGACCCCGAATGACGGAGGGACGACATGGAGACTGTCATCATCCTCCGGGCTGCCGCCGTCCTCTGACAGCCGCCGCCCGAACGTGAACCCTGCCGCGCGCCGCGCGCGCGGTGATTGCACGTCTTTCGGGGACCCTCACATTGACATCCGTTTCGCTGCCCGACCTGGGATGGTCGGACCATTTCGCCCGTCAGGCCGATGCCCTGCCGGGCCTGACCCCTGCCCGCGTCAGCGCCGTCGCGCGGGATCTTCTGACGCTCCTTGGACCCGAAGGGATCCGCAGCCTGACCCCGCCGGGACCTGTGGGCGATTTCGCCGTGGGCGACTGGGTGATGACCGATGGCCGGCGCGCCGTCCACCGCCTGTCGCCCCTGACCGAGATCGCCCGGCGGGCGGCGGGCGTCAGTGCCGAACGCCAGCTCATCGCCGCCAATGTCGATACGCTCGGCATCGTCACAAGCTGCAATGCCGACTTCAATCCGGCACGGCTTGAGCGCTACCTTGCCGTCGCAGGCGCGGCGGGGTGCCTGCCGCTGATCGTGCTGACCAAGGCCGACGGCGTGGCCGACCCCCGCCCCTATCTGCGCGAGGCCGGGCGGCTGTCGCCTCTGGTCACCGCGCTGGCCCTTGATGCGCGAGAGGCCGAGGAGGTTGCCCGGCTGAACCCGTGGTGCGGGCCGGGTCGGACGCTGGCACTTGTCGGCTCGTCCGGGGTGGGCAAGACCACGCTGCAGAACGCGCTGACCGGGGTTGTCGAGGCGACGCAGGCCAGCCGCGAGGATGACGCCCGCGGCCGCCACACCACGACCGCGCGCGCCCTGCGGCGAACCCTCGCGGGGGGCTGGCTGATCGACACGCCGGGGATGCGCGAGCTGCAGCTGACCGATGCCGCCGAAGGGATCGGCCTGGTCTTTGCCGACATTCTGGACCTTGCGACCGGGTGCCGGTTTTCCGACTGTCGCCACGAAGGCGAGCCGGGCTGTGCCGTGCAGGCGGCAATCGCGCGGGGCGAGCTTGACGCGGCGCGGTTGCGGCGGTTCCGCAAGCTGGAGCGCGAGGACCGGGCGAATTCGGAAGCAGTGCACGAACGCCACGCAAGGGCGCGTGCCTGGGCCAAGGCCACCCGGCACGGGCGCGAGCGCAGCATTTCCAAGCGGCGGGTGCCGGACGACTAGGGTCCGGGTCGGTCGGGCAGGCGCCTTGCCACCCCGTCAGGACCGGAGGGATGCAGCCGCGGCAGCCCCGCCCGGGTTGTCGGCCGGGCTGCCACCCCGGGGCATCCCGTCGTGTAGACAAGGGCGAGGCGCCTCACCCAAATCACCCCCTTTAACCCCCCCCCCCCCCCCCCCAGGG
>JAFIEN010000368.1 GCA_020832515.1 Rubellimicrobium sp.
CACCGCCCGCGCCCGGATCGGGCCGCGCGCCTCGCCCCCCATGGCAACATCGTTGACCGTGATCTCGAGATGCGGGCCCTCGGGCCCCTCGGTCACATAGCCACGGCCCCGCCGCATCGCGTCAAGCACGCCATCCTCGGACAGGCCGTCCATCCACAACACGGTGGTTGGCCGGGCCAGGTCGAAGGGGCCGTCGGTCACCAGCCGGTCGGGCTGGTGAAAATCGCTGCCCCCGATGGCCGAGATCCGCAGGCCAGAGGCCAGCCGCGCCTGCCAGCGCTCAAGCGACACCCAGTTGAGGTTCAGCCATGCCGATTGCCAGACCTCCTGACACTCGACGCGCGGCAGGGGCCAGTTCCACGGGATCGACGGCTTGTCATGGTTGATCGACAAGAGCCCGCCCCTGCGGCGGACCAGAT
This sequence comes from Rubellimicrobium sp., assembly GCA_020832515.1. GTDB lineage: Bacteria > Pseudomonadota > Alphaproteobacteria > Rhodobacterales > Rhodobacteraceae > JAFIEN01. The sequence continues at coordinate 420 of JAFIEN010000368.1, forward strand.
CGGCCAGCAGATGCACATGGGCCGGGTCGGTGATGCGGAAGTCGACCATCTCGTCCAGACCAAAGACATTGGCATGGCCGTCGGCGGTGGTCACCTCCATCGCCCGGACAAAGACCAGATCGGGCGACGAGGCGGGGTGGAAATAGCGCCGCTGGGTGATCGTGTTGTGGTCGGCGACGGCAAGGAAATCCAGCCCCGCCGCCCGCGCCGCCGCATGCAGAAGTTCGGGGCTGCCGGCCGCGTCCGAATGCCAGGTGTGGCAATGCAGATCGCCCTTGAACCAGCCCGCGCCGGGCCGGGGCGGGGTCTGCCGTTCGGGCTGTGCCACGACGGGCCGGTCCGCCGCATCAAGGCGGATCCCGACCACGGCCGCAGCACCCCCGGGCGGGATACGGTAAAGGCCCAGCAGCACATGCCACCGCCCCGCAGGGATCGGCCCGTGCCGGTAACCCGGCGTGGCGTCATCGGTGGCGACGAAGGCATGGTCGCGGGCACCGCCGCTCCAGCCGCGCAGGCCCGCTTCGCTGGGAAAGGGGCCAAGGCCCGGTTCGGCAAGGCCAAGGTCGATCACGCAATCCGGCGCCTTTGGATAGCCCAGGGAAATATCGATCCGGGTGGTGCCCTCGGGCACGTCGAAGGGCACCTGAACATAGGGATTGGCGGCCTGATCGGCCCGGCTCAGGGCAAGCTCGATCCTTGTCATGGCGCGGTTTCGCCATCCCCGGGAATGCGCAGTCCGTCGGCATCGAACAGGGTCAGGTGGTCCGTGTCGAAGGCAAAGCCCGCGCGATCCTCGACATGGATATGGTCATCGGTAAAGATCCGCGCGGTCACGCGCCCGCCATCGGCCCGCTCGGCGGTGACAAGGCTTTCGGGGCCCATGTTCTCGTTGGCGAAAAGCCTGCCGTGGATCACGTTCCGTGCGTCATGGCCGGCGATGCGCAGGTGTTCGGGCCGCACGCCAAGCGTCAGCTCGCCCGATCGCGCCAGCGCGGCGCGGATGCCGCGCGACAGGGGCAGGGCCTCCATCGACAGGCCCTCGGCGGCCAGATGCAGCGCCTCGCCCTCGACGGTGGCGCGGACGGGGATCATGTTCATCGGCGGATTGCCAAGGAAATTCGCCACAAAGGTGGTGGCCGGTCTGCGGTAGATCTCGATCGGGGGGGCGTATTGCACGATGCGCCCCCGGTCCATCACCGCCACCCGCGTGGCCAGGGCCATCGCCTCGGCCTGATCGTGGGTCACATAGACCGCCGTGATGCCCATGTCGCGCTGCAGGTGATGCAGGAACCCCCGCGCCTCAAGCCTTAGCTTGGCATCGAGGTTCGAAAGCGGCTCGTCGAACAGATAGACCTGACTGGGATAGACCAGCGCCCGCGCAAGCGAGGTGCGCTGCTGCTGCCCGCCCGAGATCTGGCTGGGCAGCCGGTCCATCAGCTCACCGATCTTCAGGATATCCGCCACCTCGCGCGCGCGGGCGTGGCGCGCGGCAAGGGATTGCCCCCGCACCTTCAGCGGATAGGCGATGTTGTCGGCCAGCGTCATGTGCGGGTAAAGCGCGTAATCCTGAAACACCATCGAGATCTGGCGATCCTTCGGATGCATGTCGGTCACGTCATTGCCGCCGATCAGCACCCGCCCGGTGGTGGGCGATTCCAGCCCCGCGATCATCCGCAGGCTTGTCGTCTTGCCACAGCCCGACGGCCCCAGAAGGCAGACGAACTCTCCGTCGCCAATCCCGAGGTTCAGGTCCGGCACGACGGTCAGGCCGTCGAAGGATTTGGTCACGTTGCGGAACTCGACCGAGGCCATGAAAACTCCCGTATCAGGCTTTGATGCCGCCGAAGAACCGGAAGCCGAACCTCCAGCTGACGAACAGGTAAAGGACGATGACCGGCAGCGAATAGATCAGCGAATAGGCCGCCAGCAGGGTGATGATCGGGGTGCCCGCCTCGGAATAGAAGGAATAGATCGCCACCGATGCGGGGATCACGTCGGGGCTGCGCAAGAGGATGAAGGGGATCAGGAAACTGCCCCAGATGTTGACGAAGGCCCAGACCACCACGACCACGATCCCCGGCCGGATCACCGGCAGCGCCACATCGCGGAACGCCTGCAGGGCCGAGGCGCCGGCGACCATCGCGCTTTCCTCGTAGGTGCGGGGGATGCCGTCTATGAAATCGCGCAGGATGAACATGGCGGTGGGCAGAAGGCCCCCGGCAAAGACAAGGATCACCGCCAGATGCGTGTCGATCATCCCCATCGCCGACACGATCAGAAAGATCGGCACCATCGCCGCCGACCCCGACACGACCGACGAGAACAGCAGCAGCACATAGGTGACCGCCCCCTTGCCCGGCAGGGCCGAGCGCGACAGCGCATAGGCCGCCAGCGTGGCCGAGATGCCGACAAGGATGACGCCGCCGACGCTCTGGATCAGGCTGTTGAGCAGGCCGCGCATGGCGAAGCTGTTGCCGAAGACGGTCTGGAAGTTCGACAGGGTCCATGGGCTGGGGATCGCCACGCCCAGTTCGGCCCGCGCGTTGAACGGGGCGAACAGGAACCAGATCAGCGGCAGCGCGAACAGCGCGCCTAGGATCGCCGCCAGCGCCGAAAACCCCATGCGCGAGAGGATCTGTCCGAAGGTCAGTTTCATGACGCCGTCACCTTGGGCGTCACCTCGGCCGCCGCTTTCGCCTTACGCGGCCGCCCGATCCGCAGATAGATCAGCGCGAAGACAAGGTTGATCAGCATGATGATGACGCCCACGGCGGCACCCCGGCCGAACTCGAAATCCCGGAACGCCACGCGATAGGTGTAGATCGAGATCAGCTCGGTCCGGAACGACGGGCCGCCCCCCGTCAGCAGGAACGGGGTAAAGACGTTGAAGGTCCACATCGTGATCAGGATCAGGTCGGTCACGACATGGCCCCGGATCAGCGGCAGCGCGATGTCGCGGAACTTCTGCCAGGACGAGGCGCCGGCCACATCGGCGGCCTGAAAGTAGCTGGGCGGGATCGACGAGAAGGCCGAGTTGAACAGCATCATCGAAAACGCCGCCCCCCGCCATGTGTTGAAGACCACAATCACCCAGAACGGGTGCTGCAACAGGAAATCCCCTCTCGGCAGGCCAAGGCCCGTCAGGATCATGTTCAGCGTGCCCTGATCGTAGTTCAAAAGCGCGAACCACGCGAAGCCGATCACCACCTCGGGCAGGATCCATGCGGCGATGACGCAGGATTCGACGATCCGCTTCAGGCCGGGCCGGATCGACTGCATCAGCCAGGCCAGCAGCATCCCCAGCATCGCCTGCCCGATCAGCGCCGAGAACAGCACGAACTGTGTCGTCAGGATCAGCGAATGTCCGAACTGGCCCCGCCGGAAGAACCCTTCCGAGGCGAACAGCCGGACGTAGTTCTGCAGCCCCACGAATTCGGGGTTCAGCGCCGTCGCCCCCAGCAGGGTGCGATTGGTGAACGAGACGAAGATCACCCAGAAGAAGGGCAGGATCACGAAGGCAAAGACTAGGATCGCCCCCGGTGTCAGGAACAGCGCCCCG
>JAFIEN010000369.1 GCA_020832515.1 Rubellimicrobium sp.
CATCCGGCGCAAGAAAGGTCACGTCGATCGCCCCCTCGTCCGCCCCGCACAGGGCCAGCGCCTCGGCCACCGCCCGCACAAGCGCGGGCCGCACTTCGGGCCGTGCCCCGCCAAAGGCCAGCACATGCCCGCTGCCGCCGTCCCGATAGGTCACCGCCGCCAGATAGGCCGCGCGCGCCCGGCCCGCAGCGGTGGCAAGCTTGCGGTCCAGCGCGGCAATCACCGCCTCGGGCAGGTCCCTTGGGGCATCGATCCGCTCGATGCGCGCATCGGCCTCGTCCGCTTCCTGCCCAAGCGTCGCGGCCAGCCAGTCCAGCGCCTCGGGGGCAATGATCATGGCCGAAGGAGCGACATCGGGATTGAGCGCCAGGCCAAGCCCCTGTCCGGCCATCATCCCCGCCAGCGCCCGGCCCAACAGCCCGGCATAGGGTGCGGGACGGCCGCAGAAGGTGGCCAGCCGCTCCTCGCGGTCGAAGGCGATCAGATGCACCTGGCCGTCGATCGTCACCGTTTCGGGATCGATCCGGTCACCCTCTGCCTCGGCCTTCAGAAGCAGGAACAACTCGCCCTCGGCCAGCCGCGCGTAGAACGACAGGCGCAGCCCATCATCCCCGGGTGCCGCCTCCATGGCCGCGGCGGCTGCGTCAAGCTCCGTCATCCAGCACCTGCCTCACACGGTCCCGCAGCGCCGGCAAAACCTCTTCGCCGAACCAGGGATTGGCCCGCTGCCAGCCGGTAGTGCGCCAGGATGGATGCGGCAAGGGAAAGATCGCCGGCGCCGTCTCGCGCCAGCGCCCGACCCATTCGCTCACGCTGCCCGGCCCCAGATGCCATCGGATCGCTGCCCCGCCGGCCAGAACGATCAGCCCGACGGGCCCGATCTCGGCCAAGGCCGCAGCGCGCCAGGTCGCGGCGCAGAGCGGCGGCGGCGGCAGGTCCGAACCCGTCCGGTCCTGACCAGGAAAGCAGAAGGCCATCGGCAGGATCGCGACGCGCGTGCGGTCGTAGAAGACCGCCGGCTCAAGGCCCAGCCAGCCGCGCAGCACATCCCCCGACCGGTCGGTGAAGGGGCGGCCCGAGGCATGGACCCGCGTCCCCGGCGCCTGCCCGGCGACAAGAAGTTGCGCCCCGCGGCCGAACCAGACCACAGGACGAGGCCTGTGCGCGCTGGCCGTCGCGGCGAAACGATCCGCGCAAAGCCGGCAGGCCCCGATCCGGGCGACCAGATCGGACCCGGTCACGGCCTGCCGTTTGTCTTGGGCATGCGCATCGCCTATGTTGCGTCCGGGGATCTGCGTTCGGTGGCTCGCGGCATCACAATGCCCGGAACAGGCTGGCGCTCTTTTGCCACAATCATAAACTAGCCGCATGGTTACGCGACATTAACGGGGGGGCACGACGATACGGCGGAGGCGGGACCCTGTCCCTGCTTGCGGAAGTAGGATCGGGATAGCGGATGCTGGAATTCGTCAACGTGAGCAAATCCTTCTGGACGGGCACCCAGCGCAAGGTGATCCTGAAGGATGCTTCGTTCAAGGTCGATCTGGGCCAGTCGATGGGGATCCTGGCGGCGAACGGCACCGGCAAGACCACGATCATCAACATGATGGCCGGGCTGGAAAAGCCCGACGACGGCAAGATCGTGCGCAGGTCCCGGATCTCGTTTCCGCTGGGCTTCATGGGCGGCGTCGTGCACCGCCATACCGCGCGCGAAAACTCTCGTTACATCGCAAGACTTTACAGCCTGGACCCCGACTATGTCGAAGCATTCTGCCGCTGGCTGGCGGATATCAAGGAATATTTCGACATGCCCGTCGGCACCTATAGCCAGGGCATGCGCGCGCGGTTCATGTTCTCGCTCATGCTCGCGCTCGATTTCGACATCTATCTGATCGACGAGGGCATGCCGCAGACAACGGATGCCGCCTTCAACCGCCGCGCAGGCGGGATCCTGCGCGAGCGGCTGGAAAAGACCACCGTGGTCATCGTCTCGCATCAGCCCGAGACGCTGGAACGCTTCGTGCGCAGCGCGGCGGTGCTGCGCGAGGGGCGGCTGCACATGTTCGATTCGCTGGAAGAGGCGCGGGAGCTTTATGAGTATCAAACCTAAGGCCCGTCGTTTTCGCATCCGCCGCGCGGAGCCGCTGAGCATGGGGCCGCCCGCGGCCGATGCGCAACGACACTCGTCCGCGCAGGCCGGATCGGTTGCCGCCTTTCTGAAGTCCAGCATGCCCAGAACCGGTCCGGCCGCAAATGTCGCCACCGGCGGTGCCGACAAGGCCCCCGGGGCAACAGAAGACTCCGTCGCCCGGGGACAGGGCCCGGCCGTTCATCTGTCCGAGCCTGCGGCCTCTCCGGACCGGACGACCAGGCCCGATGGCGCGGCCATGGCCGGCACCGATGCCAGGGCTGCGGCCGCGCCGCGCAGCTTCAATGCACAGGAAACGGATCTCGAGGCGATCAAGCGCGAAGGGCTGACCGGGCGGCAACTGCGCCTGGCCCGGCGTGTCGCGCAGAAGCACGCGATCGCCGTCACCTCGGATTTCGACGCGGTCCGCCAGCTGCGCCTGCGCGGTATCGACCCATTTCAGAGATCGCATATCCTTGACCTTGTGCGGCCCTCCGGCGCCACGGGCCCTGCATCGGGCGACGATACAACCGGGCCGGCCGGTGCCGGTCAGGCAGGATCGACACAAGCCGTGTCCGTTCAGGCGGGGGAAGGTCAGGTCGGGCGCATCCAGCTTCCCCAGACCCGACCCGAGCCTTCAACTCTGCCCTCGACCGAGCGGGTCCGCGCAACCGGGTCGCATGTGTCCGAGGTCATGGCGATCCAGCGCGACATCCTGAACCGCAGGCGGCGCAAGGTGGCGATGCTGTTCGCGCGGCTGGCCGTGTTCGTGCTGCTGCCCACCTTCATCGCGGGCTGGTATTTCTTCGTCATCGCGACGCCGATGTATGCGACCAAGTCCGAATTCGTCATCCAGCAGGCCGAATCCGCCGCCGGGGCGGGGCTGGGCGGGCTGTTCCAGGGCACTTCGATGGCAACGCAACAGGACAGCATCACGGTGCAATCCTACCTGTCCTCGCGCGCGGCCTTCCGGCGGCTGGACGAAAGCCACGGCTTCAAGGCGCATTTCAGCGACGATGCGATCGACCCGATCCAGCGGCTTCCGGCCGATGCCACGAACGAGGCCGCCTTCCGCATGTACCAGAACCGCGTCCGGCTGAGCTATGACCCGACCGAGGGGATCATCCGCATGGAGGTGGTCGCCGCCGACCCCGAAATCAGCCAGCAGTTCTCGGAGGCGCTGATTGCCTATGCCGAGGAGCAGGTCGATCAACTGACGCAGCGCCTGCGCGAAGACCAGATGTCCGGTGCGCGCGCAAGTTACGAAGCCGCCGAGCGCCGCCGGGCCGAGGCATTGTCCGAACTTCTGCGCATCCAGTCCGAGGTCCAGCAGATCGACCCGATCGGCGAGACTGCGGCCCGCACGGCACAAATCTCGGCGCTCGAGACCAGTCGGCAGCAGCTTGTGCTCGATCTGCAGCAAAGGCTGGCGGTCGCCCGCCCGAACGAGGCGCAGGTCGCCTCGATCCGCAGCCAGATCGAGAATATCGAGGCCCTGATCGCCGACATGCGTGCCGAGATGACCCAGGTCACCGAGCAGGGGGCCTCGCTGGCCGCGCGCAACACCGAATTGCGGCTGGCCGAAGAGAATTACACCTTCCAGACCATCCTTGTGCAGCAGGCCCTGCAGATGATGGAGGCGGCGCAGATCGAGGCCAACCGTCAGGTGCGCTTCCTGTCGCTGGGCGTCGAACCCGTCGCCCCCGACGAGGCGACCTATCCACGCGCGTTCGAGAATACGCTGCTTGCCTTCCTGATCTTTGCGGGCATCTATCTCATGGTGTCGCTGACGGTGTCGATCCTGCGCGAACAGGTCACCTCCTGACCCTGTGG
>JAFIEN010000011.1 GCA_020832515.1 Rubellimicrobium sp.
GTCCCGTGTCAGGCCAAGCAGGGACAGCGCTTCCGGATTGGCGTCGATGACGTCGCCGGCCTCGTCGTGAATGACGATACCCGCGATGGCGCTTTCAAAAATGGCTCTTTGCCGGTTGTGGGTGTTGATGCGCTCGGTCACATCAACCTGTAAAGAAAGAAATCCTTCGATTTCATCGGCATCCGTCAGGATGGGTCGGATTTCCATCTCAAGCCAGTAGTAGCGGCCCTTCTTTGATCTGTTGAGGATTGTCCTGCTGATAGGTTTGCCAGAACGGATTGCCAAGCTCAGCTCGGCGATGGTCTTGCGATCCGTTTCGGGGCATTGCATCAGGTCGCCCGGTTTCCGACCGTTCACCTCTTCGAGGCTGTATCCGCTAAGCGCGGTAAAGGCCGGATTGGCCCATGTGACCAGTCCGTTCGCATCGGTAAGGATTATCGACTGATTCATGCCAGTTGCGATGAGATCGGCAAGGCAGGCGGGAGGTTCGGACGGCCGGCCGCTTGGCGTCATCATGTCTGCCCTTTGACCTTGCGTCGCGTTCCGCAAGACGACGGGATCGGCGGAAGCAGACACCCCTGTCTGTGGGGTCTGCTGGCCCTCATGCCGTTTCCGGCGCGCACCTGAGCCTGTCGGAACCCGCATGTCTTGCCCTCCGGACCCGTATTCGGACGACGGTCAGCGTCTCTTCATTCGTCATGCAAGATGGCGCGGCACATCCTTGCGGCAATGCAGAACACCAGGACCGGGCTTGACCAACTTGTACAAGGCGGGTCGGAACCTGCCGCAAACCACGCCCTGTTGACACGCACTGCACGGCCATGTCCAGTCGGACAGCGCGAATTTGTGGGGCTTGCCATCGGGTTTCCGGCTCTCTGGCCCCCTCCATGCAGACAGGACCCTGCACATCGGACAAGGGTTTGCAGGTCATCCCGACGGCTCCGCCGCAGATCTGAAAGGCTGCACGTCCGGCGCGCAGGCCCGCTGCCTTGGCCTTATAGTAACCGCCGCCGCGTCATCTGGCAATGCGCCGTGACCGCGGCCTGCACGTCAGACCGGACAGGCGGTGCCGGGATTTCGCATGCAGCAGAGACCGCCGGAGGGATCCGTGCAATCGGAACCGCATCCCGAAGAAATCGCTCACTGATCCTTGCAGGCACGGGCAATGAGGCGACGGGCCTCGGTGCCGATCTCCGGGTGGCGGACCGAGAAGTCCAGGGTCGCCTCGATATAGCCGATCTTTGATCCGCAATCGTAGCGTCGGCCCCGAAACCGGAATGCGTCAACCTGCTTCTCGTGGGACAGCTGAAGTATCGCGTCGGTCAACTGGATCTCTCCGCCACGGCCCGGAGCGGTGTTCTGCAGCTTCTCCATGATCGCACCGTCAAGGATGTAGCGGCCCACAACGGCAAGCCGTGAAGGCGCATCCTCGGGCGAAGGCTTTTCGACGATCCCGCGGATCGGCAGGGAGGCGCCCGGTTCGGGTGCCTCGCAATCGACGATCCCGTAAGACGAAACCGCGTCTGCGGCCACTTCCTCCACGGCAAGAAGCGAACGTGGGTTGTCGGCCCAACTGTCCACCATCTGGGCAAGTATCGGCCTTTCGCCATCCATCAGGTCGTCGGCAAGAAGCACGGCGAAATGTTCGTCAGGGTCGACAAGAGGTGCGGCACAGGCAACCGCATGGCCAAGTCCCAGGGCCTCGGCCTGGCGCAGGTAGATGGTGCATGCCCCCTTCGGCACGATGTTGGCCAGGTAGTCGGCCATGTCCGAGCGGCCCTTCGACCGCAGCAGCAGGTCAAGTTCGGGGTTCGCGTCGAAATGGTCGGCGATCGCCCGTTTCGTGCGTCCGATCACCAGAATGAGATGCGTGATCCCGGCTGCCAGCGCTTCTTCGACTGCGAACTGGATCAAGGGCTTGTCGATGATCGGAAGCATCTCCTTGGGCTGGGCTTTCGTCGCCGGCAGGAAGCGGGTGCCAAGACCGGCGACGGGAAAGACAGCCTTGCGAATCCGTTTTGTCATCTGCAATCCCTTGCTCTTCGATAAATCGGCAACTGACGGGTCAGCCCCTGGTTAATGCCTGCCCTCTCGCATGCGCCTTCGCAGCAGGCCTGTCTACAGGCAACAGTGACGAGATGCTGGACAGCCATCCGACTTCCTCGTACTCAGAGTACATATCGTTGTAACCACCAAGGTCTGTTGCCGAAGAAGTTCACCCGAAGACCTGCAGGCCGGAGACCCTGTTGAGTGGTTGGCGGCGGCGAGCTACCCGGTTATCATTCTCAGAATGATATGCTCTTCGTGGAATGGAATGCAATGCAACTCTTGCGGAAGTTGGCAGCCTGCGTCGCAATCGGTGGCCTCGCAGGATGCGACACGCCGGTTGAGCCGTCCCGGCTCTCTGCCGCAGGACTTCAGGCAACGGTTGAATACCAGCTTCAACGCCTGACCTCGCTCTGGGTGTCTCCGGCGGGCGCGATCATCGCGCTGCAGCGTCAGATGGGCCCCGAGGCCGAGCAGATCATCGGCTTGCCGAATGACACGACGCTTCAGGGGGACAATCTCATCTGGCTCCGGGCACGTGTGCCGGAAGGGTATCGTGTCGGCACCTTTCGACTCGATGATCTGTTGTCGCGGTTCGGCCGCCCGACCTACCCGTTCGAAAGGATCAGCGACAACGACCTGCGCACCGGCCAGGACAGCATGGGCACTTACTTCTATAATGTCTGGCGTAGCGGTGCGGCAACGAACTGTGTCTTTGCGTTTCGCCGGATCGAGGGGAACCGACGGCTGATGCCTCAGCGCACGACCTCGCTCGAGGTTGTCTTGCGCAACTGTGTCGATGCCGACCCGAACGTGGCCTTGCTGCCGATCCTGGATCGGCAGCTTGCGGTCGGGACGACCGCCACCGCCGCTTCGCCGCAGGGCGGGACGCGCACATTGTCGCCCCTTGCTGCACCGATGCTTGTTCCATGAGGGGGTCGCCGCAGGGAAATGGCCGTCGATCAGGTGCGGCCGATGGCTAAGGCGGCGCGCTCCACAGGCCGTTTTCCCCCCGAAGCCGCGCTTTGGCTGGTGACCGCGATCCCCATCCTGGCGATGGTGTCGGTGCCGACCTCGACCAGCGGTCAGGCCTTCCTGTCGATCGTGGCAGTCGTGATCGTCGCTCTTCTCAAACCATTCAGCCAGTCGCTGATCGCGCGTTTCTTCCTTCTTGCAACGGCAAGCCTGGTCGTCATGCGCTACTATATCTGGCGCGTTCTCGAGACCCTGCCGCAACCCGGCCTGACCGTGTCGTTCGTCGTCGCGGTCATTCTGCTGCTCGTCGAGAGTTATTCGATCTTCATCTTCTTCCTGAACGCCTTCATCAGCGCCGATCCGACGCGCCGTCCATTCCCGCCGCAGGTTGCGCCGCTGGATTTGCCAAGCGTCGATATCCTCGTGCCGTCGTATAACGAGCCCCCCGAAATGCTGAAGGTCACTCTCTCGGCCGCACGCAGCATCATCTATCCGCGCGACAAGCTCAGGGTCGTTCTTTGCGACGATGGCGGCACCGACCAGAGATGCAATTCGAGCGACCCCGATCTTGCCGCCCGGTCGCGGGAACGGCGCGAGACGCTGCAGAAGCTTTGTGCGGATCTGGGCGTCGAATACTCGACGCGGGCGCAGAACCTTCACGCCAAGGCAGGCAACATGAGCGCCGCCCTTGAAAGTCTGGACGGGGAACTGGTGGTCGTCTTCGATGCCGACCACGTGCCATCGCGTGACTTTCTGGCCAGGACAGTCGGATATTTCCGGGACGACCCAAAACTCTTTCTGGTTCAGACACCACATTTCTTCATCAACAACGACCCGATCCAGCGGAACCTTCAGTTGACAGACCGCTGCCCGCCCGAGAACGAAATGTTCTACGGCCAGATCCACCGCGGCCTTGACCGATGGGGTGGCGCCTTCTTCTGCGGCTCGGCGGCCGTTCTGCGGCGGTCGGCGCTGGACAGCGTCGGCGGGTTTGCCGGCGAGACGATCACCGAAGACGCGGAAACGGCACTGGAAATCCACTCTGCGGGCTGGAAGAGCCTGTATCTCGACCGTGCCATGATCGCCGGTCTGCAGCCAGAGACCTTCGCCTCGTTCATCCAGCAGCGCGGTCGCTGGGCGACCGGCATGATGCAGATGCTGGTCCTGAAGAACCCCCTGTTCCGTCGCGGCCTCAGACTGCCGCAGCGGCTTTGTTACCTGAATTCGATGTCCTTCTGGCTGTTTCCACTGATCCGGCTGGTCTACATTCTCATCCCGCTTGTCTATCTCTACTTCGGGGTCGAGATTTTCGTGGCCACGATCGAAGACGTTCTGGCCTTCATGCTGGGTTATCTGGCGGTCAGCTTTCTGGTTCAGAGCGCACTTTTCTCGCGGTATCGATGGCCGCTCATCTCGGAAATCTACGAAGTGGCACAGGCGCCCTATCTGGCGCGTGCCGTCATCCTGACCTTCTTGCGGCCGCGGGCGGCAAAGTTCAACGTCACCGCCAAGGACGAGACGCTGGATGAGGACTACATCTCGCCGGTCCACTGGCCACTGACCGGCCTCTGGCTTCTCACCCTCACGGGGATTGTCGCTTTTGCCATCCGATGGTCAAGCTTCCCCGGTGACCGGGGGGTGCTGGCTGTTGTGGGGGGCTGGGCTGTCTTCAACTTCGTGTTGACCTCGATCGCCTGGCGGGCAGTGGCAGAGCGCCGGCAGCGGCGGGTGTCTCCCCGTGTCCAGACCAACGCGCCGGCGACCGTCCGCGGGCTGGACGAAGCTGGCGATGGGGTCGACGCACGGGTTCGTGATGTGTCGACGGCGGGCATTCGCATTCATGTTCCGGCAACTGCTCAAGTCGGCGGTCTGCGGGGCGAGGCTCTGGTCGGAAGCACGATGATCGTGCGACCGCGCTTCGTTGACTCGACGCATCTCGAGGCGGACATCATGGTCCGGGTCATGACCGCGAAGGTCGTTCCCGACGGTGTCGAGCTTGGGACGCTGGTGGTGTCCGAGCAGCCGATCGCGGCACAGGGGGCGCTGGCATTCCTCATGTTCGGTGACAGCGACGCCTGGCACGACATCCGTATGGCAACCCGCAGTCCCAAGAGCCTTGTCCTTGGGCTTGTCTATATCGTGGTGCTGTTTCTGACCGGTCTGCCCCGCGTCCTGTGGTCCATGTTGCGGTCCGGTTTGCCGGTCGATGAAGCCGAGGCAGGGCCCAAGAGCCGCGAAAAGTCGGCGCATCTGCTGGCATTCGGTGTGGATGTCGATGAGCAGAACCGCCAGCTCGAATCCTTGCGTGCAGCCGGGGCCCGGCCCGCCGAGGCACAAGCATGAGGATTTGTGGCCGGACCAGTGGCCCGCTGACCGCCGCCGCCACGATGCTCATGTGCCTTGCCGCGACCGGACCGGCCTTTGGGCAGGCGGGAGAGGGGGTGATCGACCTTACCCCGATGCTTGAACTGATGCCCCCCGGCGCGACAGGCAGCTTGCCGCCCGAGGTCTTGCCCGAAGACGATGTTGCCGACCCCCCCGCAACGGCGGACGTTGAAGCCGGGGATGACGCGTCCGATGATGCTGCGTCCGACGAAGCGGCCGCGGCGGAAGTGGATCTGACCGATGACGGAGTGATGGCCTATCTGCCGGTGCAGATCAGATCGACACCCGACGAGACGGCGACGATCGCCACCGACACCGCCCGAAGACTCCGCTTCCGATCGGCCAGCGGGGCAGGCATCACGCGGATCACTGGCGAACGCGGGATCGATACCCTGCACATCTTCATCGCCAATCCCGGCGAGGCCGAGGCGATTACCCTTTCCCTCCGCTCGAGCGTTGCCTTGCTGCCTGACCGGTCGTTCCTGATACTGACCCTGAACGACACCGAGATCGGCCGCATTGATCCGACGGCCTTTGCCGACTTCACGACCGTCACCTTGCCGCCCGATGGACTGGTCGAGGGCGAGAACCGTCTTGTGGTCGAGGCGCGTCAACACCACCGGATCTTCTGCGGGGCCGAGGCGACGTTCCAGCTGTGGTCCGAGATCGACCTTGCAGCAAGTGGCGTCGATCTGCGCCCGTCGTCCGGCCTTCTGTCCGAGGCCCATTTCCGGCAGGACCTGATGTCGGCCGCCCTCTCGACCGGGCGCGTGACGCTTCTCGAGCCCGAGCCGATGCCGGATGCACTTTTCGACGATCTCCAGCGGCGTCTTCCGGCTCTTGCGGGAGGCTTGCCGGTGGTCCTTGCCGCGCAGAACCCGTTCGATCCGCTGGACGGGATCGGGACCGACGCCCGGCTTGCCTTTCTGCCCAGTGCCGGGGACCGCATCGCGCTGAGGCAAGGTGCCGACGGTGCCATCGTCCTGACATTCGGGCCGGATGTCCTGCCAGATGCGTTCGACAGGTATCTGCCGGCCCCTCTGGCACCGGCCGACCATCCTGCTGCCCCGCCGGACCTGACCGTGCCGCTTTCGCAGCTTGGCCAGACCGACATCGACATGTTCAACCGATACGAGCGGGTCGACATCCCGTTCGTGCTGCCGGAAGACTGGCTTCTGTCTTCGGCGCAATCCGCTCGGCTGGATCTGCTGTATCGCTATGCCGACAACCTTCCCCGCAACGGCCTGCTGCTGGTCAAGGTCAACGAGGCAACGATCCGGCTTCTGCCGCTTGCCGGCGAACCGGGCATCGTGCTTCCGCTGCTGCCGATACGGTTTCCGGCAAGGCTGATGGAACCCGGCGTCAATCTGCTGACGTTCGAGACCATCGTGCCGGGCGATCCCCCCGACCGCCCCTGCCCCCCGATCGAAGGGCCCCTGGTCGAGATTTTCTCGGAAAGCGCGCTGACCATACCGGCATCCCCGTCGATGGCCTATCCCAGCGTTGCAACCGTTCTGCGCCGTCTCGGGCCGCAGGACATTTCGTCGTCGGGCAGTGACGCGTCCCTGGCCGATGCCATGTCGCGCGAGCTTGTGCCCCTTGCGGGAACCCCGGATGACGGCATCGCGCAAGTGCTTTTGCTTGGCCTTGACACGCTGGACGTAGGTCGTGCCGAGGCAATGGGTCTGACGCTTCTGCAGATCGAGGAAGCGCTTTTGCCCGGGCCCGCAGTTCAGCAAGCCCCACCCCCATCCGACCATGGCCTTTTCGCGCGCGGCATGGAGTTTTATGAGACGATCCGGGTCAATCTGCTGGAGATGGCATGGCCGGGCGACCCACCGATCGAGCGTTGGATCGTCGGGCGGACCGGGCGTGCCCTGCTTGTGGTGCCCGATGCCGCTGCGCCGTTCGAGGTATGGATGGTCGCGGCACCGGGCGTGGATCCCGACTGGCTTGCGCAGCAGCTGTCCCGTGCACGCTTCGAGGTGACCGGACCGAAGGCGCAAGGTGCGCTCCTGCGCGAAGACGGCACGTGGGAAAGGTGGCGCCCAAGGCTGCAGCCGCCGATTGTTCTGGGTCAGTTGGGCCCGCGTGACCTTCGGACGGCAGCCGGCAACTTTGCCTCGTGGTCGCCTGCGCTGTTTGTTGCGCTCATGGCCGTTTTCCTGTCGATTTCCGTCCTGGCGGGTCTTCTGTTCGTCAACCGGACCCGCAGTGGGAGAAAAAGATGAGACGCCGCACAGTCATGGCCGGACTGGCCAGTCTACCGTTCGGTGCGGCCACGATGGGGTTTGCCCAGGGTGAACACCCGCTTCAGCAGTCATGGGAGGCATGGAAGTCCTTTTGCCTGATGTCGGACGGCCGTGTCGTGGACGGGCCGCAGGACGGCTCCAGCCATTCGGAAAGCCAGGGCTACGGGCTCTTGCTGGCAGCGACCTTTGCCGATGCGCAGGCCTTTGACCTGATCGACGCCTGGACCATGCGCCACCTCGACGTGCGCGACGACAACCTTCTGGCGTGGCGATGGCTGCCGGATGCACCGGTCGCCGTTCCCGATCGCAACAATGCCAGCGATGGCGATCTGTTCTACGCCTGGGCATTGGTCCGGGCGGCCTCGACACTGGGCCGGCCCGCCTTGCTGGATCGGGCGACGGCGATCGCGGCGGATCTGGCCCAGATCTGTGTCGTCGCCTCGCCCGAGCCGACATCGCGGCTGCTGTTCGTGCCGGCGGCGGCCGGATTTCGGCGTGGCGACACGATCATCGTGAACCCCTCCTACTACATGCCGCTGGCGATGCGTGAGCTGGCCCGGGCGACGGGTGTTGCAAGCCTGGCCCGGGTTGCCGATGACGGGCTGTCCCTGATCGCCGACCTGACCATGTCGGGGCGACTTGTGCCCGACTGGGTCGCCGTTTCGCCAAATGGTCCGGGGTCCGTGTCCGAGCTTTCCGCCGACTTCGGCTACGAGGCAGTGCGCGTCGCACTGTTTCTTGGATGGTCGGGTGAGGCGTCGCATCCCGCGGTCGACCGTCACCGCACGCTGCTTCGGGCGACGGCCCGGTCAGGCGAGGGGACGGCGACCCGCGCCCGGGTGGACAGCCACGAGGTGCTCGAACGCAGTGCCGATCCGGGCTATGCTGCAATCGGAGGCCTGCTCGAATGCTTCGCCGATCCCGCCGGAGCACCTGGCGTCCTTCGCTTCAGCGTGCGGCAGCCCTACTATCCGGCCACCCTGCACCTGTTTGCCCTTCTGTCCCAGATCGAAGTCGTTCCTGAATGCCTGCCGATATGACAAGACTTGCCTTTGCCGTGTTGTTTGCGATCTGGCCGCTGGGCCTTGTCGGGCAGGAAGCAACCGATGCAAACCCCACGCGCGAGGACCTTCGCGCCCTTCAGTTCTATCTGCAGCAAAACGACACGGTCGCCGTCGAGGCCGAGTTCAGACGGCTGCAGGCCGCCTTTCCATCCTGGACCCCGCCTGCCGACCTGGCCTCTCTGGCCCGCCTTGATCCCGACGTCGAGATCGACAGGATCTATGCCCGCATCAATGCCGGCGACCCGGCAGGTGCCCGACGCCTGCTGACCGAGACCCGTGCGGCCTTTCCGTTCTGGACCCCGACGCAAGACCTCGTATCGGCCGTGGCCCTTGCCGAGGCGCAGGCCGCCTTCGATGCCGCGATTGCCGCTCGGGATCTGGAAGCAGCCGTCCGCATCGCTGTCGAGTCGCCAGGGCTGTCGCGCTGCGAACGGATCAACAACATCTGGCTCTTGTCCGAGCTTCAGACCGCGGCGGGCAACACGGCTGCCGCGCTGGCCGGATACCGGCAGATCGTCTCGACCTGCGCAGCGACCCAGGATGTCGTGTCGACCATCGAAAAGGCCAGTGCGATCGCCACCCCCGATCAGGTGCAGGCCCTGATCGAGACCGCAGAGGGGCGCGGATTGGGGCAGCCGGATGTATGGCGGTCGCTTTCCACGCGGTTGGCGGGCACCCAACCTCCGGCGGGCACGCCTGCGACCCCGCCGACCCCGCAACCGGCCGCACCCGCGACCACCGCGGCACCACAGCCACAGACAACCGCTCCGGCGCCTCGGCAACAGGCCGTCGCCCCGCCCGCCCCGCCTGTCGCCGGCGCCGTCCTTGCAGCCCCTGCAACGGCCGCGCCGACTGCGACGGTTGCGTCGCCCTCGAGTCTGAACGGCCTGAGGCGCAGTGGGGACAGTCGGATCAACAACGTCCGGCAAGCGGCTGCAGCCGGCGATTTTCGCACCTGCACAAGACTTTCCACCCGACCTGCCTCACTGGATATCGCTTACGAACGGGCGTGGTGTGTCTACAATCTCGATCGGCCCCTTGAAGCACTGGCCCTGTTTTCGGCAGTGGCACAGGGTGGTCTTGGCGGCACGGTCCCGCGTGATGCGCGATATGGCATGATGCTGTCCTATCTCGAACTTCAGATGACCGAGGCCGCAGCCCGCCTTGCCGCCGAGACCGATCTGACATTCGAACAACGTAAGACCGTCGAGGGGATCATCCTGGACCAGCGAGGGGTGCGGTCCTATGAGCAGGGCCATTTCCTTCGGGCGATCACCTTCTTCGACGCGCTCGAACAGCTGGACGGGACTCTGCGCCGTGACCTGCGGCTTTTGCGGGGATACGCCTATCTGAACAGTGGTCAACGTGCCCGCGCCATGGAGGAATTCGTCCGTCTGAACAACGAACTGGCGACAAGCGAAACACGCGAGGCCCTGCGGATCGCGCGACAATAGACCCCGCCGCCGCGACTTGGCCCAGTTTGTCGGGGCCTTGTCCTTGCCTGTGCATGAGACTGGCCCGGCGACGCGGAGCATTTGAACAACCGCCCGCGCGCCGGAAACGGCAGCAGACGGGCCGGGTGGTCAGTGCTTATCCGGCAATGTCACCGACCGAAGATGATCACCCCAACGGAAATCCAGAAGCCCAAACCCAACAGCATCGCCGGCAAGATCCACCAGCCGGACTGACTGGTGGGTCCTTCATCCATGATGATCATGGGACGCGCGCTTGCGACAGCGGTCATCGGGTCCACTGCGGCCCGCTGTTCGACGAAGCTTGCCACGAAGGTGGCCGTCTGGTGCGCATGGGCCAGCGCCACGTCGGTATAGTCGGCCTCGAGCTGCGCGTCGCACAGCCCCATGGTGAAGGGCGTCAGGTCGCGCGGGTGCAACTCGCTGTCCACCAGGATGATCGGAAGCCCGGGGGCACCATTGCGCAGCCGGACACACAGATCGTAAGCCTCGGTCGGGTCGCCGAAAGCATCGGTGTGGATCAGGGCAAAGTCCCAGGCCCTGGTTTCATTCGTCACCTCGCCATCGGCGATCAGATCGGTGTTGACGACGACAGCGGTCCCGCCGCTGCGGGTAATCCATTGGACAAGCTGGCTTTCGCGCGCCTTGTCCCCGATGACCACGAGGACAAGAGCACCGTACCGCAGGGCAAGCTTCGGTGCCGGCCGCTCGGTCGCGATGCCGTCGCTGCGTGGCGGAACGCGACGGGGCACAACCTCCGGTCTACCCTCGGGCCGGGTGATGTCCGGCATCGCGGCAGGCGGTGTTGTCTTTGCAGGATCTGCGCCCTGATTGATCCGGGTGCCTTCGCGATCATCCATGTCCAGTCTCCACTTGACCAGGCTTGCACCCACGATTCGACCAGCGTCGACCTTGGGGCAACTGATTCAGAGGTAGAGTAATTATCAAAATGATACAACCTTAGATCGTATTGCGGTGGATGGCAGGAATTCACGATACGAGGAAGAGTGACCATTTTGCCCGCCCGACCTACACCCTGTGCCTGCTGACGGAACGGGCGCGCGCGCAGGTTCTGGCAATGCACGTCGTGGCGTCATGTTCATGGTCATGGGTGTTGCAGCCGATGGCCGCGACGCGATGGCACGAAAAGGTCAGGGCATCAGAACGAAGGCCCTGAGCCTAGTGGTGCACGATCACGTAGTTGCGGGCAAGACTGTCCGCGGCCAGCTGTATGAACCCGGCCTCGACAAGCCGCCCGAGGGCGCGATGGAAAGACGCTTGCGGCACATTTTCGAGAAGCTGATGCAACCTCAGATTGCGAGACGTGAAACAGCCGTCGGCATCGGCTACGTCCCGGCTGGCGTGATACAGATCCCGTTCCAGCCGGTTCAGATTTCCCAATCCAAGATCATCTTCCAACATGATCAGATCATGCCGCAATTTCGCCAATGCGGTCAGAATGTCGCGTTCCGCACAAGTGTCAGGATTTGGCATCATGCCGGTCATGCTTCAACCTGGCGCGCTGCGTCGGCTTGAAGGCAAATGCGATAGCCGCGTGACCGCCCCTTGGACGTCTCATAGTCGACATGGCCCTTTTCGATCAGACCACGCAGCACCCGATGGTAGGTGGGATGGGTCATCCGGCTGACAAGAGGGTGTCTGCGCAATTCCGACGAGGGTGCCAGACCATCGACTCCACGACAGAGTGCGATTGCGGCCAACAGGTTACGCTCTCCCTCGCTATGATCGGCGATGCCGACAGCCTTCTCCAGGTACAAGAGCTGGAGACGCGCATCGATTGCTTCACGAAACACTGGCTGCCGCCTCTTGGCTTGTTTTGTATACTTGTTGCATAACATGAACCCGGCACAAAGGATATTTCCCGAACAGCCAACAAGAAAGCTGATCGGAGCGACTTACGCACCACATTGCCACAAGATATAGATGAAATTCCAGTGCTCAGTTCAGCAATCGTCGGCCGTCGCGGCTGCGACTGACCTGACGACCGGGACGGTGTCCGACGTGATCCACATCTGTCACCACCGCGCGCAACCAATCTGCGGCCGTCGCATGGTCCTGCGATGCCGGCGATATTCCGAACACCGCCGAAATCGACCTCGAGCGAACCTTGGCGATTGCCCGGCTGAACCGGTCAATCGCGATCATCGCCTCGTCGAGGCCGGCATCGACAAGCAGGACACCGAAGGTATCGTTGCCGACACGGCCGATGAAATCGGTCTTGCGCAGCACCTGGTCAAGTGCTGCGGCCACCTCGGCCAGAACGGCATCGGCCGCCTCCAGTCCTTCCCCCAGGATGACCTGCCCCAGACCGACGATCCTGCAGGTCGCCAGCACGGCCCTTGCGCCGCTGCGCCGGTGCCGTTCAAGCTGCTTGCCCAGAATGTCCATGAAGGCGCGTCGGGATTCGGCTCCGGTCCCGACATCCTTGCTTGCGATCAGCCGCAACTCGAGGTTTCCGACCGCGATCCGCGCCAGCTGCTCCATGATCTCGGCATCGACCTCGGAAAAGTCGCGCCTGACCGTGTCGATCGCACATACCGCGCCGATGATCATGCCCTCGGGCGTCACCAGAGGCGCGCCGACATAGGATCTGAGCCCCGGCGGACCCGCCACCAGCGGGTCGGACGCGAAACGCTTGTCGTTCAGCGCGTCCTCGACGCAAAGGGCGCGATCGGATTCAAGCGTATAGGCGTTGAACACCAGATCCATGGCGCCGTGGCGCATCATCAGGCCCCGCTGCCCCTTGATCCACTGCCTCTGCCCATCGACAAGGGTGACAGCCGCCATGGGGGTCGAGAAGAGCATCTTTGCAAGAACGATGATCTGCTCGAACTCTTCTTCCGGTCCGTTTTCCAGCACATCGTAGCGCATCAGGGCGCGTCGGCGCGCACTCTTTTCCTGCTCTGTCATAGAGCTTTCACTTTCCATTTAGACCCATCCCGGTATCTTCTGCTCGTTCCGACCGTCGGCAACTCTATGGTTACATTTTACTCCAAGAAGAGACACACGCAAGGCGTGTGGGAGAAAGGCCGACAGTTTGAGCTTTGCGTTTCCGATCCTTGGTGTCAAAATGAGATGAAACCTGGGTCGACCTGTCCCCGGCTTCGCAACGCGCGTCGCCCCGGTGCACGCGCTCAGAGGTCATGATGGATTTTTCCTCCTGCTTCTCGGACCTGCAACTCTCCAGCGCCGTCTACACTGTCGGAGCGACGTCGATCGGCCTTGCCGTGCTTGCGCTCTGGGTGAGCAGGCACGACTACTTCTTCGGCCGCGCTCAGTTCCTTGCTGCAAACTTCGGCATGATCTGGTGGCTGCTCGTCGTCGCCATGGAACTGGCGACCCCGACGCTTGAGTGCAAGACCGTCTTCGCCCTGAGCGCCTGGCCTGCGATCGCGATCGTGCCGGTGTCATGGTGCTTCTTCCTGCTGCACTTCTGCTTCGGGATGCAAGGCATCAGGTCCTGGGTCGAACCGGCCATCACGGTCATCGTCGTGCTGTCCGTCACGCTCATGGCCGTGACCAATCCGATCCATCAGATGTTCTACGGTCCCGGGACAATGCTGATTGCAAGCGCGGGCCAGACTTCGGCCGCCTTCGACCATGGTTCGCTGTTCTATCTGGCAGCGGCCATTCTGTATGTGTTCCTCCTTGGCAGCCTGATCATCGCGGGCATCGGCGCGTTCGTGGCGGGCCGGGCAATGCGCCCGATGTTGCTGATGCTGCTGTTCGGAACCGCCGTCCCGATGGCCGCGAACATCGCCTATCTGGTCTTCGGGATGAGCCTGGCCGGCTTCGATCCCACTCCGTTCGCATTTGCATTCATCCTGATGGTCTTCACATGGAGCATCTATGCGAACCGGTCATTCGACCTGACGACGGTGGCGCGCGATCTACTGTATTTCAACGTGTCCGACCCGGTGGTCGTCATCAATCCGCAAGGGCAGGTGGCCGGCGTGAACCCGCCGGCCCGACAGCTGCTCCCGATGATCTCTCCCGGCACGCGTCTGCCGGAGGATGGCCCGCTGGCCGACATGTACAGGGCGCTCGATGATGGGGCGGAACCCGGGGTTCGCACCGGGGTCGAGATTGCAGACCGGATTTTCGACCTGAGGGTTCTTCCCATTCCGCGCCCGCTGGCAGAACGAAGCGCGCCACTTGGAGCGGTTGCAATTCTTTCCGACGTGACGGCGCTGCGTTGCAACGCAAGGCGCCTCGAAGCTGCACTGGAAGACTCTCGTGCCCAGCTCGCCGAGATAACCCGACTGCGCGAGATTGCCGAGACGGCCGCGCTGACCGATGCCCTGACGGGCCTTGGCAACCGCAGACTGTTGGCAGCCCGGTTCGCCATGCTGGGGGGCGGGCCCGTCGCGCTTGCGCTTCTCGACATTGATTGCTTCAAGCAGCTGAACGACAGACTGGGCCACTCTGTCGGAGACCGGGTCCTCAAATCCTTCTCCGGCATGATCCTGGCGACCTTGCCCGACAGGGCCGATGCCTTTCGGGTCGGTGGCGAGGAATTCCTCATCGTGTGCCCCGACATGCCGACCGCGGGCATGGTTCAGCTCCTCAACCAGCTGGCCAGGTCGATTTCGGACAATCCGCTTTTGCGGGGGGAAGATCATCCTCAGGTCACATTCTCGGCCGGGGTTGCGGTTCGACCCGGTGATGGCGAGTCGTTCGACGACCTTTTCAAACGCGCGGATGCAAGGCTTTACGAAGCGAAGCGGGCTGGCAGAAACCGTGTGATGCATCTGGACGGCATGCCATTCGACAATTCGCCC
The DNA here is from genome assembly GCA_020832515.1 of Rubellimicrobium sp. Lineage (GTDB taxonomy): Bacteria > Pseudomonadota > Alphaproteobacteria > Rhodobacterales > Rhodobacteraceae > JAFIEN01. The sequence continues at coordinate 14,997 of JAFIEN010000011.1, forward strand.
GACCAGGCCGAGGTCAGCAACACGGGCCGGTTCGTCGGTCGCTGACGGAACGGCACGTGATCCATGCTCCGGTCAGTCGGCCCGACCGTTCTCGAGCAGCGCCTTGACCAACAGCGCCCCGATGGCGATCAGCGTCAGTGTCGATGCCGCCGCAAAGGCGCCCACGGCGTTCAGGTCGTTGAACAGCAGCTCCACATGCAGGGGCAGGGTGTTGGTCTGGCCGCGGATGTTGCCGGATACGACCGAGACGGCGCCGAACTCGCCCACCGCGCGCGCCGTGCACAGGACCGCGCCGTAAACGAGCGCCCATTTGATGTTGGGCAGCGTCACGCGGGTGAAGACCTGCCAGCCATCGGCGCCAAGCGTGACGGCCGCCTGCTCCTGCTCGGTTCCCTGCGCCAGCGTCACGGTCAGGACATTGTCCGCCACCTCGGCCCCCGTGACGCGGAGCACCAACCCCCGCAGCCGCCCCTCCGGGTCGGTTGCATCCAGCATCCGTTCGTCACAGACCCCGGCCTCGCCCGTCGGCACCTCTTGCGTGAGGTGCTGCAGCGGGTGTTCGAATGATCCCGCACCCAGTCTGGTGGCCACCGGATAATCCGTCAGATGCGGCAGGCGCGCGCCGAACCAGCGATGGGCAAGGATGCCGTCCACCGGCCCCAGCGCATAGGCGGCATCGCCGCTGTGCAGGACCCAGCCATTGGGATCGGTCAGGACGGGCATCGTCGCTTCCTCTCAGATCGCGGTGACGGTGGCGCGCTGCGACCGGTAGGGTGCGGCGATGGTGACGATCTGGCCAGAGGCCAGCGCCGCGCCGGTCAGCTGGCGGTCCACCTCGCAGGGTATCGAAAGGCGATAGCGGCGCGCGGGATCAAGGCCGTCAAGGCGCAGGGAAAAGCCGCTCTCTTCCCCATCAAGCCGGAAGATCAGGGCAAAACCGCCGCTCTGGTCGCGCGCCGCAAACCACATCGCGGCCCAGCCGCCGGTGCCGTCCAGCCGGGGCGCGGGCGTCAGGATGTATTGATCGCCCAGCCCCCCCACCAGCGGCCGCGCGACGGATTTGTACCATGCCACCTCGGCCGCTGCCGTTTCAATGTCGCCCTCGGACCAGTCGCCGATCCGCGCACTGATGCCGAAACTGCCCAGCATCGCCACCCGCAGCCGGAACGCCAGATCGCCCCGCGCATCGGGTGCCTCGCCATGGCGGCCCGGCTGCGTCCGCACCGGCCATTCGATCAGCCAGTCGTTGCAGAACTCGGGCGGGTGACACAGCTGAAGGCCGAAGTGGATCGACAGGTTTTTCAGCGGTTCCCACTGGTCGCTCATCCATTCGGTATGGGCATGGCGCAGGATGCGCCCGTCGAACCGCCCGCCGCCGCTGGCGCACATCTCGATCACCAGATCGGGCAGGGCGGCGTGCAATTCCTGTTGCAGCAGGTAGACACCTTCGTAATGCGCGACCAGCGGATCACGCCGGGCAAGGTCGGGGTCGGTGGCCGAATGCCAGCCGCCGCGCAACAGATCCTCGTTGAAATCCCATTTCAACCAGCGCGCGCCCGTTTCCCGCAGGATGCGCAGCATCGCGTCGCGCGCATGTTCCCGCGCCCCCGCGATGCCGAAATTCAACAACCCCCGATGCCGCCCCTGCGGCGGTTGGCCGTTGATCTGGTGGAACCATTCGGGCCGTTCGTGCCGCAGGGCGGCGGAATAGCCGATCCCCTCGGGCTCGAACCAGATACCGAACGCCATCCCCGCATCGCGGCAGGCATCCGCCAATTGCCCAAGCCCGCTCGGAAACATCCCCCGATGCACAAGCCAGTCGCCCGTCAGCTCCCACGGGTCGTCGTCCGGCCGGGCCGCCGCATTGTCATACCACCCGCCATCCAGCACAAAGACCTCGGCCCCCAGGGCGGCGGCACGCGGCAGAAGGGCCAGAAGATCGTCCACCTGAGGCTTGCCCGGAAAGGGATACCATGTGTTGAACTGGACCGGGATCACCGGCCGCCCCGCCGTCTGCAATCCCCTTCGCAGCTCATGCAGGCGTTGCACGGCGGCGTTCATGTCGCCTTCGACGCGCAACATCATCGCCTCGGGCAGGTCCAGCACCTCGCCCGCCTGCAGGACGGTCTGGAACCCCGCATCAGGCAGACCCGCGCTGATATAGAGGCCGTCGTCACGGTCGCGCGCATGGATCTGCCAGTTGCCGGACCACCATAGTGCCACGATCGTCACGGCACCCGGCGTCTCAACCGCGATCCAGGGCTGGTATTCGAACCCCGTCTTGCCCGACCGGCTTTCCAGCAGGATCGGCGTATGATCGGGCACAACGCGCCGCACCTGACCCTCGGCCGCCCATGCGCCCGTGATCGTGGTGATCCCCATCACCGGCCCCGCGATCCGCGCCGACAGCGACAGCGCCCCCGTGACCGTCACCGGATCGCCCCCCCGATGCACGATCCTGCTCCGGCGGATCAGCGCGCCGGTTGCGGGGTCGCCGCGCAGGCTCCAGTCCAGTCCAAGCGGAGAGGCGTCGGACCGCAACTCGAGCCGGAATACCGCCCCGTCGACCTGAGCGGTCGCGGCGCTCCAGCGCAGAAGGTCGGCACGCGGTCCCGCAAGGACCGCCGCCTCGGGGCGCAGCAGGCGCAGATTGTCCCGGTTCTGCCGGTTCTCGACGGCACAGGGCCAGGGCACCGCATCGGCCGGTCCGAACCAGGTGTTTCGCAGATCGCCATCGACAAGCGACAGGTCGTAGCGATGCCCGGCGAAACGGACAGACCATTCGGCTTCGCCCAGTTCCACGACGTCCATTCGCAACTTCCCCATCCTCCGCCGCGGCATCGGACTAGAAAGGGAAGGCGCAGGAAACCCCCAAGATTGTTCTGCCAGACCATAGATTTGCACTATCGCTGCCACGTACGGTCGATCCGCCGCCGGCCCGACTGATTTGCCGCCTTGGCCCGGGCCCGGCCCATCATCTCGGGGCTGCCTGAAATGCGATCCCGGGTCGCCGCAACACGGCGTTTCGGGCGGCGGTTTCACATTCCGAAACCGGGACCCACGCCCTTTGGCGTTAGCCAGGGCAGCCGGTGACGGACCCGACGGCATTCCGGCCGGGACGGTGCGCTTCAGGCACGGCCTGAGTGAAGCTGGAACCGGACCGCCGGCATTGGCCCGGCGTCATGCCTGCGCCGCCGGAGCCAGCATCGCGCGGCTGATGCGCATGAGATAGTCCCAATCGTCGATCTCGGCGCTGGCGACCTTGTGCTTCATGTCGATGGTCAGGAACGAATGACCATGAACGAAGGACCACAGCATATAGGCGCGGCGCTGAACATCCGGATCGCCGGGAAGCAGGCCAAGGCAGGCGGCAACGGCCTGCACGACCACACCAAAGCAGCCTTCACCCTTGGCCAACAGGTCAGGGGCGTTCTCGTGGCCTTCCGTCAGGCCAAAGACCAGCCGGAACACCCCCGGTTCTCCCCTCGCAAACTCGACATAGGCCAGCCCGACCGCCGCGACGGCTTCGAGCGAAGCACGAGGATGGGCGGCGGCACCCGCTTCCATGGCGGCGCGCAAACGATCCATGGCTTCGCTGACGACCCCCCGCAGGATCTCGGGGCGGTCCTTGAAGTGCTTGTAGGGCGCGGCGGAGCTCACACCGGCGCGGCGTGCGGCCTCGGCCACGGAGAACCCGTCCGGGCCGTGCGTCTCGACCAGTTCCCGCACGGCCGCGATCAGCTGGGCGCGCAGGTCCCCGTGGTGATAGGCGGCCTTGGGCGTCACGGTCGGCGTGGCCGGTGGTGCAGAGGGGTCGTCGGCATCTTGATCGGGCGACATGGTGACCGGGCCTTCCAGTAAAGTGAGTGGCGTTCACTTTCTTCTTGACGAAAGTTAGCACCTCTCACATATGTTGACAAGCGCAGCAGCGTACCTTCGGATCCTGCACATCCCGACTGTCCCTCACGGTGGCGTTTCCCGCCCCAAATCCGCTCGCCTGCATTCTGCTGGCCGGGTGACCAAGCTTGACCATGAAAGGCCTGCCCGATGCGACAGGATGTCTATGTCTCCATCACTGGCTTGCAGGTGCGGCGGGTCTGGCACATTCCGTCCTTCTGGTCGCATTCGATGAAGTCCATGGTGCAAGCCCGCAGTGCACCCGGCAACATTTCTGCCGATGCGCGCACCATCAACGGCGTTCATCACACGCTTTCGGTCTGGACCGACGCCGACGCCATGCGGGCCTATCTGACCACCGGTCCGCATCTTGAGGCCATGCGCCTGTTTCCCAGCATCGCGACGGGGAAAGTGGTCGGATTTCTTGCGAAACAGGCACCCGACTGGTCCGAAGTCCACGCGATCTGGCTGGAACAGGGGCGTGTCGTATGAGGGCGCGTGCAACCGCCGTTGCCGCTTCGGTCAACTTCTGCAACAGAGCACTTGCCAAAGTAAGAGACTATAACATATGTAAGCACATCTAACTTCATCGGAGCCTTCCATTCATGACCAGGCATACGGCATCAGCTTTTCGAAAGGCGCTTGGTCGGGCTCTGACCGTGACGGTGACGCTCATGGTTTGCGGGGCTGCTGCCGCAGCCGTCATCGGCGGGTTTTCCCTGATCGCAGCAGAGGGCGATGCCGCCCCCGGTGTCGCGGCACCACGCGCTTCGGTCGGTGTCATGTCGGTTGAACTGGCGCAGGGCTATACCGTCACCCGCCGGTTCACCGGTCAGGTCGAGGCCGCGGCGCGGACCGATCTGGGGTTCGAACTGGGCGGGCGCATTACCGAGGTTCTGGTCGAGGAAGGCGATGTCGTGGCAAGCGGCACGGTGCTGGCCCGGCTGGACACCAGCGCGCTTATCCCGGAACGCGCGGCGCTGGAGGCGGAACTGGCAGCCTTGGCTGCGGATGCCGAACTGGCCCGTCTGACGCTGGCGCGGGGCGACGCCTTGACGGAACGGGGCTTTCGCTCGGTCGCGGCGCAGGACGAGGCGCGGCTGACGCTGGCGCGGGCCGAGGCCGGGATGGCAGCCATCCGCGCCCGCATCGCCGGGGTTGACGTGCAGTTGGAAAAGTCCGTGCTGACAGCGCCCTGGCCCGCCCGCATCGGCGCGCGCATGGCCGATCCCGGACAGACGGCGGCAGCGGGCCAGACCGTTCTGGTTCTGTTTGACATGAAGCCCGCCCGCGCACGGGTCGGCCTGCCACCGGAACTGGCCGCCGGGCTGGTGGTAGGGGACACTGTCACCCTCGAGCTTGGCGGTGCGGAACTGGCGGCCACCCTCCGCCAGATCCGACCGGATCTTGACCCGAACACGCGCAGCCGGTCGGTCGTGGTGACTTTGCCCCAGGGGGCTGAACCGGTGCTGGGTGACACGGTCGCGCTGCTGCTTGCACAGGTGGTCGATGATCCGGGATTCTGGGCCCCGCTCAGCGCCTTGCGCGAAGGGGCGCGGGGGTCGTGGTCGGTGATGGCGGTCGAGGCCACGGCCGATGGCGATCGCACCCTGCCAGCGGCGGTCGAGGTCATCCACAGCGACGGCGCGCGCGTGTTCCTGCGCGGCGCCCTGCCCCCCGGCGCGCGGATCGTGGCCGAAGCGCCCGATCGCGTCGCCCCCGGCCAGCTTGTTCTGGCGCTGGTGGAGTAGGCGCCATGGATACGCTGTTCTTCCGTCAACCGCGCCTTGTGATGCTGGCGCTTCTGGTGATCCTCTCGGCGGGCCTTTCCGCGCTGGTGTCCATCGGACGGCAGGAAGACCCGACCATCACCAATATCTTCGCCACGGTCACCACGGTGTTTCCCGGCGCGGACCCCGCCCGCGTCGAGGCGCTGGTGACCGCCAAGATCGAGACAGAGCTTCGCACGATCCCCGAGATTGCTCAGGTCTCGTCAACCTCGGCCACCGGCATCTCGGTCATTTCGGTCGAACTGATCGAGACGGTCCCGCCCGAGACCATCGAGCAGCTTTGGTCGCAGGTGCGCGATGCGGTCGCCGATGCGCAGCGGGAATTTCCGGCCGGGGTGCTGGAACCCGATTTCGACAGCGACGGCGCGGGCGGTTACGCCGCGATCTTTGCCCTGACCCTGCCCGAGGGGTTCAGCCTGACCCGCGCCGGGCGCGAGGCCGAGGCACTGGCCGACCGGTTGCGCCGCGTGCCGGGCACCAGCCTTGTGGACCTGCACGGGCTGCCCGAGGAAGAGGTTCTGGTCACCCTGAACCCCGACCGCGCCGCCGCCCTTGGCCTGACTGCCGACGAGGTTTCCGCCACGATCCGTGCCGCCGATGCCAAGGTGCAGGCCGGCCGCCTGCGCGGCGACGAGACCGATCTGGTGCTGGGCATCACGGGCGAGATCACCTCGCTCGACCGGCTGCGCGCGGTGGTCCTGCGCGAGGATGCGTCTGGCCGCGTGACGCTTCTGGGCGACGTGGCCGAGATCACCCGCGGCCCGCGCCTGCCGCTGGCCGAGGCCGCGCTGTATCGAAGCCAACCGGCGATCCTTGTCTCCGCCAAGCTGAGCGAGGGATTGCAGGTCGACCGCTGGATGACCGGCATCCGCGCCGCTGTCGCGGCCCAGGCCGAAGCCCTGCCCTGGGGCCTGTCGATCGAGACAGTGTTCGATCAGAGCCGCTATACGCTCGAGCGTCTGGCCGAGGTTGGCATGAACATGCTTGTCGGCGTCGTTCTGGTCGTGGCCGTCCTGTTCGTCACCCTCGGCTGGCGGTCGGCGCTGATCGTGGCCATGGTGCTTCCTGTCGTGTCGCTTGCTTCGGTCGCAACACTGAACGCCTTGGGCGTGCCGATCCATCAGATGAGTGTCACCGGCCTGATCGTGGCGCTTGGCCTCTTGGTCGACGCCGCCATCGTGATGACGGACGAGGTGGGCAAGCGTCTGAGCGCGGGCCTGACGCGGCTTGCGGCCGTGGCGGGCGCGGTACGGCGGCTGACCATGCCGCTTGCGGCCTCGACCGTGACCACGATCCTGTCCTTCCTGCCGCTTCTGCTGTTGCCCGGCCCGGCCGGGGACTTCGTCGGCTCGATCGCGATTTCAGTGATCGTGATGCTGGCATGGTCCTTTGTTCTGGCCGTCACGATCACGCCAGCCATCGCCGGGCGCTGGCTACGCATGGGCGATGGCCAGCCCGCACGCGAAGGCCTGCTGATGCGCGGCTTCCGCGCCCTCATGGCCCTCTCGATGGCCAATCCGCTCCGCACCGTGGCGCTGTCGCTGGTATTGCCGCTGATCGGCTTCCTCTCGCTGCCGACACTGACGCCGCAGTTCTTTCCGGGTGTCGACCGGGATCAGTTCCACATCGAAGTGGACCTGCCCCCCGGCACCGGCATTGCCGAGACGATGCGCGTGGTGCGCGAGATCGACGCAAGATTGACGGCCGAGGACGAGATACTGGACATCGCATGGGTCGAGGGCCGGTCGGCGCCTGCCTTCTACTACAATATGGTGGGCGACCGCGATCAGGCCCCGGCTTTCGCGCAGGCGCTGATCCGCACGGCATCGCCTGCCGCGACCGCGCGACTGCTGAACGACCTTCAGGCCCATTTGCCGCCCGCGTTCCTGCAAGCGCGCTTCGTCATCCGCGGCCTGACCCAAGGCCCGCCGGTCAATGCGCCGGTGGAGTTGCGCCTTGTCGGTCAGGACATCGACGCGCTGCGCCTTGCGGGCGAAGACTTGCGCGCGCGCCTGGCGCGGGTCTCGACAGTGGCCATGGTGCGCACCGGGATTGCGGGCGGTTCACCCAAACTGACGCTGGAGGTCGACGAGGCGCGGGCGCCGCTGTTGGGCCTCGATCTGGGCCAGATCGCACGTCAGATGGAAGCGGGGCTGGAAGGCGTCACGGGCGGCTCGCTTCTGGAAGGGACCGAGGAACTGCCCGTTCGGGTGCGCCTTGGCGCGGGGCTGCGCGGTGATCCGGTGGCGATCGGCGACATGCCGATCCTGCCGCCGGGATCAGCGCAGGTCGCAGCGGCAGGCGAGTTTCCGGCCGTGCCGCTGTCCACGCTGGGCGCGCTGCGGCTGGAGCCGTCGGAAAGCACGATCACGCGCCGCAATGGCGAGCGGGTGAATACCGTTCAGGCCTTCCTGATGCCCGACATCCTGCCCGCCGTCGCGTTGGCCGAGGCGATGGCGGTGCTTGAGGCGGAGGGCTACGCCCCGCCGCAGGGCATCCGGCTTGAAACCGGCGGCGACAGCGACGCGCGCGACTCGACCGTGCAGGCGCTGATTGCCCCTCTGGGACTGATCATCACCCTGTCGATTGCGGTCGTGGTGATGACCTTCAACTCCTTCCGCCTCACGCTGATTGCCTTCACGGTCGCCGGGTTGTCGGCGGGGCTTTCGATGCTGGCGCTGGCGATCTTCGACTATCCGTTCGGAATCAATGCGATCATCGGGGTGATCGGCTCCATCGGGGTGTCGATCAACGCAGCCCTGATCGTGCTGTCGGGCCTGCAGGAGGACGCGCGCGCAAGTGCCGGGGACCGCGCAGCCATGGTCGATGTGGTGGCCGGCTCCGCCCGCCACATCACCTCGACCACGATCACCACCTTCGGCGGCTTCCTGCCGCTGATCCTTGGCGGGGGCGGGTTCTGACCGCCCTTCGCCATGTCGGTCGCGGGCGGGGTAGCACTTTCGGTGACGCTGGCCTTCACCTTCACCCCCCAGATGTTCGCCCTGACCCTGCCCCGGGAAACGCAGGCCAAGGGGCGCGACGTGGTCCCGCAACCCTCGATCTTCACACACGAAGCAACGCCGCTCCGCCTTGCGGGCGAATGAGACAAACGCCACAGGCCCCAACCTACCGAGAAAGCGCGCCCCATGACCAACACTCCAGATGACCAAAGCGCCCTGATGCGCCGTTTCGGCCCCGCCGCCCTGATCACGGGGGCCAGCGACGGTATCGGCCGTGGCTTCGCCGTCCAACTGGCCGAACAGGGCTTTGATCTGATCCTTGTCGCGCGGCGAGGCGATGTCTTGCAGGACATCGCATTGGACCTTGGCACCCGTTTCGGCGTGAATGTGCGCACCCTTGCCATGGACCTGTCCGATCCCGCGGCCGTGCCGGAGCTGCTGTCGCTGACCGAAGGGACGTCCGTCGGTTTTGTCGTCGCCGCTGCGGGCTTTGGCTCCATCGGGCCCTTCCTCGATCAGGACATGGCCTCCGAGATCAACATGGTCGACCTGAACTGCCGGTCTGTCGTCGAACTGTCCTACGGGTTCGCAAACCGCATGAAGGCCGAGAGGCGCGGCGGCATCGTGCTGTTCGGCTCGCTCGTGGGGTTCAACGGCGCACCGTTTGCGGCCACCTATGCCGCCACGAAGGGCTTTGTGCAAAGCTTCGCAGAAGGCATCGCGGCCGAGATGCGCCCCCATGGCGTGAGTGTCCTGTCGGTCGCCCCCGGTCCGGTCGGCACAGGCTTTGCCGCCCGGGCGGGCATGCAGATGGGGAAGGCCGCAACACCCGACATGGTCGCACGAAGCGCGCTTGCGGCGCTGGGGCGCCGGACCACGGTCAGGCCGGGCTTCCTGGCCAAATTCCTGGGCTGGTCCATGGCGATGCTGCCCCGATGGGGCCGTGTGCGGGTGATGGGCGTCATCATGAAGGGCATGATCGGCAAGGACAAATCTCGGAACCCGGGCCGGGACGCGAACGCCCCTGCGACCAGTGGTTGAGACGATGACAGCCGTGAACCCATGGGTCGCACCTGCGGTCATGAGTACCACAGTCTTTCGGGACTTGCCCGAGGCGGTGATTGCCGCGGCATGGCCGCGTGATTTCCAAGCCCTTGCCCCGCCGCAACGGGAAGGATTGCGGGGCGACGGAATGATCCGCCTTCACCCCGGAACAGGACCTTCCCGGTTGGATTCGCCGGCGGAGACGATCACCGCAGGAGCGGCCCGTCCTGATCGAGATAGGCTGTGTCGAATACGGCAAGCGCCTTGAGCCGATCCAGATCGTCAAACACGACGCGCCCCTTTTGAAAGGTGACCAGCCCCTCTTCGCGCATTTGGCGCAAGACGCGGTTCACATGTACCGCACTCAGGCCAAGAACATCGGCCAGATGGTATTGCGTCAGAGGACAATCGTAGCCCGTTCGGTCACCCACACCGACCAGAGCAAGCCGTGCACCGAGTTCGAGAAGAAAATGCCCCATTCGCTGTTCGGCCGAACGGCGCCCAAGATTGACCAGATGCTCGACGACCATCGCTTCATCGCGTGACGCCGCCCACAAGACCGCTGTTGCAAGACGCGGTGCCTGGGCAAATGAACCCAGAAGATCCGAAGCGATCACTTCCGAAGCCTCGATCCGCGTCACCGCTTCGACGCCATGATCGGAGGTGCGGAAAAGGATGCTGCGCAGGCCAAGAAAATCACCCGGAATATGGAAATCCACGATCTGCCGGTCACCGTCAGGCAGGATCTTGTAGGAACACGCCCAACCTTTCGACAGCACGAAGGCCGACGATCCTGTCTGCCCTTCGTGGATCATTTCATGGCCCGGCTCAAAGCTTCGGCGGCGGCGATCGAAGCGCGCCAGGATTTCCAGGTCTGCGTCCGCCAGGGCGACGAAAGCCGACAGTTTCCGCGTGAGCGGGCTCAGGTTCGTCTGCATGGCTCTTCCGATCGGAACGGGCAGCGGGCGGCTCGATCGCCGGGATGTCCGGAAAAGAGGTCGGTCAGGCTGCTGTGTATCAGTCCACCATAGCAGATCAGGGCTATGATCACGAGGCGTTCCGGCCCGAGTCTGGCGGAGCGCCTGACCCACAAGCGAAGGTCCTGCCAACCATGACACATCCCAACGACATCGCCGGAACTGCCGCCCTGTCGATCTGCGAGTCGCTTCTGCTTGCGCTGAACGATCACAAGATCCTTCCCGAGGCCGAGATCCTTGGTGTCTTGAAGGATGCTGCCGCGGCACATGAGAATGCGCCGACGGGCGACAGGGATGCACTGAATGCTGCGGTCGCGGCGTTGATCAACGACATCATTGCAGGCGGCAATTCGGTGCGCCGTCTCTGAGAGGGAAGCGTTTCCTGCCGGCGGCACGGCGGCCTGTCGGGGTGACGAGGCAAGGTTTGTCCCGAAACCCTTGGATCGCCCCGCTAAAGGCGCCCTGTCAGCACCATGACAATCAGCACCACAAGGATCACGCTGAAGATGCCGCTGGGGCCGTAACCCCATGACCGGCTGTGCCCCCAGGTGGGGAGCGCGCCAAGAAGCATCAGCACGAGGACGACAATCAGAATGGTGCCAAGCATGTTCCTGCTCCCGCCCCGGGTTTCGTATCAGGTGTTCCCGCCGCGACCGGGACGCCGCGACGGGGCCTTCCGGCAACGGTCAACAGCGCCTTCCGGCAGGGTCATCAGGCCTTGCGCGGACCGTCCTTGGCCTTGCCCGGTGCCTTGTGGAATGCCGCATCCGTCTGGCTGGTCTTTCCGTCGGTCTCGCGCAACTTGTAGGCGCTTGGCTGTTTGACGGCCTTTGGCGTGCCTGTTGCGGGCTTCTTCTTCTTGTTCTTTTCCATTGGGTTCGACCTTTCTGCAAGGGTGCGTCCAGGCCAAGCCAGCCTGCATACCGGGGCAACTCTGCCTCGTTTGCCGGGGTCTTCGGACGGCCTTTGTCTTTCGATCGAACCGCGCTTGTCGAAGCATGGCGCGATGCCTGCCCTTCGGACCTGAACGGCCCGCAAGCATCAGGCTATCAGCGCATGGCCCGTCCCGCCCTAACCTGCATCAGCAGGCCGGGCGCGCGCCGCAGACATATGCACCCGTTTCCGACTGCCCGTTTCCGACTGATCGACGTAAGTGCGCCGTCCTGCAAAACCGGCATGATCACCCGATCCCGGCCGTCGCGCTTCGGCGATCGGTGCAGGGCAACAGGACAGAAAGGCGTTCTCATGACACAGACAAACATTCCGGGTATCGTCGCGCTTGCCATCGGCACGGTGCTGCTCATCTTCGCCTGGCGCGCCTCGCAGGCGCCGATGGACCAGATGTCCAACGCGCTGACAGGTCGCTTCACGGGCAACACCATGTGGTATCTTCTGGGCGGGATCGTCGGCGTTGTGGCCGGCGCAGGCCTTCTGTATCGCGGCAATGCTCAGGGTTGACGCTTGCAGGGTTCGGGAACCGCGCCGCGGTTCCCGGATGGCACTCGGACCGCAGCGACCGCCCACGCGCTTCTGCCGCGATTGCGGGTGCAGGACAGGACCGGGTCGTCGATGGCCCGCATCGAGGCAACCGGGCCCTTGCGTTCCGGTGGTTCAGTCTCCGGCTCCGCCAGACCCGCCGAACAGCGAATGGATCAGATAGAGCACGGCCAGAAGAACACCCAGGACGGGGCCGATCGCCAGTTTTCGACCCGGCAGCGCAGTGTCCGCCGTCGGCCGGGTCGGCTGGCTTGCGCCCCCTGGCAAAAGGTCGATCAGCCTGCGCGATTCGGCGGCATGATTGTTCTTCAACGTGGGGACATCGGTGAACCGGATCAGCACGTCATCCAGCCGATGCCGCGCCTCGTCACGCGTCAGGTCGGCCAGAGCGGACGCGGCTTCCCACGGCTCCAGCCCAAGCCTGGCCAAGGCCGACAGGACAGTGACTGAATTGTCGTTCCGGTCCGCACCCAGCGTGGCATAGAGAAAGGTGTCGAATGGTGTTCCACCCTGACGCATGTCATCCATTGTCGGCATGGTTCGACCCCTTTTCGGCGAAACAGGGCACGCACGTCATGCCCGGCAGTCAGGGTAGCCGGGTTCACGACGCGCCTTGCTGATCCAGATCAGTGCCGCAGCAGGACAGCATGTGTCCGCTTGGGTCGCTGCAAGGCTAACACCGATCAGTCCCCGCGACGCCGCAATGCAGTAAGATCGGTTCATTGCGATGCGGAACCACGGCAAGGACCGATGTCCGATCGCGCATGGCGCAAACCGGCAGGGCGCCCGACGAACAGCCGCTGTCGCAAGATCGGGCTGCGCCTGAATGCCGACCGGGCTGCCGCCCCCCACGATGCCGCTGGCCCTGGAAACACCGGACTGTCTCCGTCCCGACCAGAAGACAGTCGACATCCCGAAGACAAGGAACGCCGCGTGCAACCTGCGATGATCAAGACCACAGCCGTGTTCGGCAGGCCCTTCACCATCGCGGGCGTTGGCAAGACCTTGCCGGCAGGCGAATACGATCTGGAAACCCGGATTTCGGCATCGCCCGATCCTGCCGATGCGGAAGGCTGGAACGCGTCGGTTCTGGTGCGGCTGCATCCGCGCCAACCGCGTTGCGGCCTTACCCGCAGCCTGACGGTGCCGCTCTCGGCCCTCGATCAGGCCCTGGCGCGCGACAGGTCGCCCGGCGCGGCCCTTCTCGATTCTTTCGTCGAGGAGATGCTGGCCGATCGAATGATCCGGCTGGTGATGCGGGCCGACCGGGTCTCGGAATCCGAGATACGACAGCTTTATGCGCGGACCAGCGCCGCGGCCTTCATGCCGGATGCACGGCGCTCGGCCGCCGCTGACCCGGCGGCGTCTGATCGTCAGGATGTCACGGCGATCCACCGCGCCGAGAATGAGGGCATGCCGTCACGGCCAGAGAGCGAAACCGGCACGCCAAAGCCCAAGGCGAGGTACAGGTGATGTTGACGGGAACGCTTCAGTCACGGGCGCCCGACATCTCTTCGCGGCGACGATGCCACGCGTTCTGGCGAACGGCGCGGCACTGGCTTCTTGCGGCGGTCATGGCAGGGCTTGCCACATCAGGCCAGACGCAGGACGGCACCGGACCGGTACCCGACAACGCAGATGACCGCCGCTACGTCAGCGGCTGGGACTGCAACCCGGGCTACCGGATTGCCGAAGGGGCATGTGTCGCGCTCGAGATGCCGGCCAATTCCTACCCGACAGGACGGTCCCACGGAACCGGTTGGGCCTGCGAACACGGCTATCGCGAAGTGCCCGGAGGCGCCTGCGTGGCCGTGCGCATTCCCGAAGACGGATTTCTGGATGCGTCGGGGCTGGGCTGGGCTTGCGAGCGCGGCTATCGGAGACAGCGCGACGGATGCGTGCTGATCGAGGTGCCCGAGAACGCTTTCCTCTCCAATAGCGGCCTCGGAGCCGGATGGGAATGCGACCGCGGTCATGTCGCCCAGGCCGGCGCCTGTGTTGCCATCGCCATTCCCGAAAACGCCTATCCGACCAATGCACCCTAC
>JAFIEN010000012.1 GCA_020832515.1 Rubellimicrobium sp.
ATCCATCCGTTCGCCCCGCACGGCCGGGAGCAGGTAGCGTTCCACCTGTTCGCCCTCGCAGGCCATCAGGATGTTCTGGGGGCGGCCGAAGAAATGCACCAGCGCCATCGACCCGCGGCCAAGTTCGCGTTCCACCAGCGCGAAATCGAGATGGCCAAGGCCCGCGCCGCCCACGCTTTCGGGAAAGTTGCAGGCGTAGAAGCCAAGGTCGATCACCTTGCGCTTGATGTCCTCGGCGATCTCCGCGGGCACCTCGCCGGTGCGTTCGACCAGCTCTTCATGCGGATAGATCTCGTTCTCGACGAAGCTGCGCACCGTCGAGACGATCATGTCCTGTTCGTCGCTGAGGCCAAAATGCATCACGATTTCCTTTGTCCGACAAAGCGCCCCGCGCCGTCGGGGCGGGGCAGGGCGGCATGGGCCGTGGCGATGGGCATCAGGCGCTCCAGCACCTCGGGGGCTGCGGGGCAGGTGCGGCCCGCGCCCATGTCCACATGCAGGAGCATCTGTTCCAGCGTCGCCACCACATCCTCGCCGCGCGCGAGCGTGACGAAGACATGCAGCCGCTTTTCATCTGCCGCCAGCACCTGCAGCCTGCCGGTGATCTGGTCGCCGACTTTCGCCTCGCCCTTGTGGAGGATGTGGGTTTCGGCGGTGTAGTAGCTGTGTCCGCCCGCGACGTAATCGAGCCCCGCCCCGATATGGCGCAGGAAGGCGTCGGTCGTCTCGGAGGAGGCAAACAGGTAGCGGCTTTCGGTCATGTGGCCGTTGTAGTCGATCCAGCCGGGCAGGACGGTGAGGCGGACCATTTCCAGCGGCTCCGCCCCGGGCATGGCCTCTTCGCGCCGGGCCGTGTCCCAGGCGTTCAGCACCCGGCCCGCGCCCCAGTCGCGGTCCTTGAGCGCGCGCAGGAAGCCCACGAGGTTCTGGTCGCGTATGCGTTCCAGATCGCGGATCGAATGGTGGCCCGATTGCGCGTCGGACTGGCCCGCGATCAGTTCGACCAGTTCGTCGTTGAACTCGGGCACGTCCATCAGCTTGGTCCAGGGCCAGGTCAGGCAGGGGCCGAACTGTTCGAGGAAATGGCGCATGCCCGCCTCGCCGCCAGCGATGCGGTAGGTCTCGAACAGGCCCATCTGGCCCCAGCGCAGGCCAAAGCCCATGCGGATCGCCTCGTCGATTTCCTCGGTTGTGGCGATGCCGTCCTTCACCAGCCACAGCGCCTCGCGCCAGACCGCCTCGAGGAAACGGTCGGCGATATGGGCGTCGATTTCCTTGCGCACATGCAGCGGGAAAAGGCCCAGCGTGGTGAGGGTGTCCTTCACCCGCGCGACGATCTCGGGCGCCGTCGCAGGCGAGGGGACGACCTCGATCAGGGGCAGAAGGTAGACCGGGTTGAACGGATGGGTGACAAGAATGGTCGAGGGGTCGGCGGCGCCTTCCTGCAGCTGGCTGGGCTTGAAGCCCGAGGTCGAGGAGCCGATGGGCACTCCGGGGGCGGCGCTCTGGATCTCGGCCAGCACCCGGTGTTTCAGGTCCAGCCGTTCGCCCACGCTTTCCTGCACGTAATCCGCGCCGGTGCAGGCATCAGAGATTCTGGCGGCGAAGCTCAGGCTGCCTTCGCCCGGCATCGGCCCGTCCGAGAGCTGCGGCAGGCTGGCGCGGGCGTTGGCCAGCACCTCGGCCACCTTGCGGGGGGCTTCGGGGTCGGGGTCGAAGACCGCCACGTCCCAGCCGTTGAGCAGGAACCGCGCGGCCCAGCCGCCGCCGATCACGCCGCCGCCGATGAGTGCTGCCTTATGTGCCATCCGGCACTCCTTCATGGTTGATGGTGTCCGGTGCTCAGGCCCCTGCGCGCGCCGCCGCCACGCCCGCATCGCTGAGCGGCACCCGTTCGCCGGGGCGCAGGACGGCCGGGTCATAGGCCTTGCGGGCAAAGACCTCGTCCACCAGCGGGCGGAAGAAATCGAGCGGCAGGACGGGGTAGTCGGGGTCGAAGCTCGACTGGTCCCATGCCTCGCAGAATTCGGCGCAATCGTCGAAATAGGGATGGTCGCGGTAGCGGTCGCGCGCATGGGGGTTCGCGCCGACATGGTGGGCGTAGTAGATCTTCTGGAAATCGCCGTGCTTTTCCACCGTCCAGGTCACCTGTTCGCGCACGAAGGGCTTGAGGATCGTGGCGGCATATTCGTCGTGATTGTAGGGTGCGTAGATGTCGCCGATATCGTGCAGAAGGGCCGCGACCACCCAGTCGGTATCCGCCCCGGCCAGCCAGGCCCGCGTCGCGGTCTGCAGGGAATGGCCCAGCCGGGTCACCTGATAGCCCGACAGGCTTTCGTCCAGCTGCTCCATCGCGGCCAGCAGGCGCGTGCCGGTTTCGGCCGCAAAGGCCCGTTCGTGATGGTCGAGCAAGGTATAATCCTCGCGGTCGCCATCCTTCATCGCGGTGAATTTCACGCGTTCCATGACTTACCTCGCCTTCGGTGCGGATTTTTCAAGCTGCAGCCTTGCGCGCACCTCGTCCGGGCCGATGACGCGGGCGCCCATCCGTTCGATGATGCCGACCGCGCGTTCGACCAGTTGCGCATTGGTCGCCAGCACCCCCTTGTCGAGCCAGAGATTGTCCTCAAGCCCCACGCGCACATTGCCCCCCGCCAGAACGGCGGCGGCGACATAGGCCATCTCGTTTCGCCCGATCGAGAAAGCCGACCAGTGCCAGCCCGCCGGCACGTTGTTGACCATGGCAAGGAAGGTGTTGAGGTCATCGGGCGCGCCCCAGGGCACGCCCATGCACAGCTGCACGAGCACCGGTTCGGGGATGATCCCTTCCTCGACCAGTTGTTTCGCGAACCAGAGGTGGCCGGTATCGAAGGCCTCGATCTCGATCCGCGTGCCGTTGGCGGCCATCCGGGCGGCCATGTCGCGCAGCATGCCGGGAGTGTTGACCATGACGTAATCGGCCTCGGCAAAGTTCATCGTGCCGCAGTCGAGCGTGCAGATCTCGGGCCGGCAGTCGACGACATGGGCGACGCGCTCTTCGGCCCCCGCCATGTCGGAGCGTTGGGACATGCGGTTCATCGCCTCGGTCCCGTCGAAGACCAGATCACCGCCCATCCCGGCGGTCAGGTTCAGCACCACATCCGTGTCGCTGTCGCGGATCCGCTCGGTCACCTCGCGGTAAAGCGCGGGGTCGCGGGCCGGCCTGCCGGTTTCCGGGTCACGGACGTGGCAATGCACCACGGCGGCACCGGCGCGGGCGGCGGCCAGCGCGCTTTCGGCGATCTGTTCGGGCGAGCGGGGCACATGCGGGCTGCGGTCCTGCGTGCCGCCCGATCCGGTCACGGCACAGGTGATGAAGACCTCGCGGTTCATGGCAAGCGGCATGGTGATCCTCCCTTTGCGCGGCATGATAGCGGCCTTGCGCGCCCGTGCCTTGCGATTTACGAAACCGGCATGACGTATTCCGCACTTTTCACGCCCGACCCTTCGGCCCTGACCATCGCGCTTCTGGTCCTGCCCCATGCCTCGATCCTCGAAGTGGCCTCGACGCTTGACCCGATGCGCTCGGCCAACCGGCATCTGGGGCGCGAGGCGTTCCGCTGGCGGTTGATCTCGCCCGACGCAGGCCCGGTGCCGCTGACCTGCGGTTTCGCGCTGCCCTCGGACGGGGGGCTGGCGGCGGCCGAGGGGGCGGATGCGCTGATCGTGATCGCGGGTTACCGACGCGAGGAGGTGGCGACCCCGGCCTTGATCCGCGAGCTGCGCCGCATGGCCCCCCGGTTCCGGCTTCTGGGGGGCATCGACGCGGGCGCATGGGTGCTGGCGCAGGCGGGGCTGCTGGATGGGTACCGCGCCACTGTCCATTGGGAGGATCTCGAGGATCTGGCCAGCGCCCACCCCCGGATCGACGTCCGCCCCGACCGCCATGTGATCGACCGGGGCCGGGTCACGGCGGGGGGCGCGGCGCCTGCGGCGGATCTCATGCTGCAACTGATCGGCGCACGGCACGGGGCGGCGCTGGCGCGGCAGGTGGCGGCTTCATTCCTCACGCTGCCCCGCGACGGGGCGGAACCGCAGGTCCCGGCCAGCGCCGATGCGCTTCGGCCTGACCGCCGCATCGACCCCCGCGTCGCCCGCGCCGTGGCACGGATGGAGGCGCGGCTGGATGCGCCCGAACCTGTGGCCGAAACGGCGGCGGCAGTGGGCCTGTCCGTCCGGCGGCTGGAGACGCTGTTCCGCGCGGCCTTCGGCATGGGGCCGGGCGCTTACGCGCTGCGGCTGCGGTTGCAGGCGGCGCGGCGGATGGTGACGGACACGCGCCACCCGCTGGCCGAGGTAGCGCTCAGGACGGGGTTTTCCGGCCCCTCGGTCCTGACCCGCGCCTTCACGCGCGCTTTCGGGCAAAGCCCCAGCGGCTTGCGGCGGGGAGGGATGGTAGGCCCGGCAGGACTTGAACCCGCAACCAAAGCGTTATGAGCGCTCTGCTCTAACCAATTGAGCTACAGGCCCCCGCGCTTGGGCTTAGCAGACCGGCACGGCCCGTCAAGAAGCGCCCCCACCTTTCCCAGACGCGGCCCTTGCGCTAAGGGGCGGCAGAGACCGGGCAAGGGGGTGACGGGCATGAGCGGCAGGAACGGCCTGACCTATGCAGAGGCGGGCGTGGATATCGATGCAGGCAATGCGCTGGTCGAACGGATCAAGCCCGCCGCCAGACGCACGGCCCGGGCCGGGGCCATGGCCGGGCTGGGCGGGTTCGGCGCGCTGTTCGACCTGAAGGCCGCAGGCTATACCGACCCGATCCTTGTCGCCGCGACCGACGGGGTGGGCACGAAGCTGCGCATCGCCATCGACACCGGGCATGTGGATACGATCGGGATCGACCTTGTCGCCATGTGCGTCAACGATCTGGTCTGTCAGGGGGCGGAGCCCCTGTTCTTTCTCGATTATTTCGCGACCGGAAAGCTGGAGGTCGATCAGGCCGCCCGCATCGTCGAGGGGATCGCCGAGGGTTGCCTGCGGTCGGGCTGCGCGCTGGTCGGCGGCGAGACGGCCGAGATGCCGGGGATGTACAGCGAGGGCGATTTCGACCTTGCCGGTTTCGCCGTGGGCGCGATGGAGCGAGGGGCCGACCTGCCGCGCGGGGTGGCGGCGGGGGACGTGCTTCTGGGTCTGGCCTCGGACGGGGTGCATTCCAACGGCTATTCGCTGGTCCGGCGCGTGGTGGAACTTGCCGGGCTGGGCTGGGACGCGGCCAGCCCCTTCGGGCCGGGCACGCTGGGCGAGGGGCTGCTGGTGCCGACCCGGCTTTACGTCAAGCCTGCCCTGGCCGCCATTCGGGCGGGGGGCGTGCGGGGGCTGGCGCATATCACCGGCGGCGGGCTGACCGAAAACCTGCCCCGCGTCCTGCCCGAGGGGCTGGGGGCGGAGATCGACCTTGGCGCTTGGACCCTGCCGCCCGTTTTCCGCTGGCTGGCCGAGACGGGGGGGATGGAGCAGGCGGAACTGCTCAAGACCTTCAACGCGGGCATCGGCATGGTCATGGTCGTGGCCCCCGACCGGGCCGGTGCGCTGACCGATCTGCTGGGCGAGATGGGCGAAAGGGTGGTGAGCTTGGGCGAGGTCATCCCCGGGCAGGGGGTTGCCTACAGCGGACAGTTGTCGTGAGCCACAGGCGCGTCGCCATCCTGATCTCGGGCGGCGGGTCGAACATGGTGGCGCTGGCGCGCTCCATGACGGGCGATCACCCCGCGCGGCCCGTCCTGGTGCTGGCGAACGACCACGCGGCTGGCGGGCTGGCGCGCGCGGCCGAGATGGGCATTCCGACTGCCGTGGTGGACCATCGCCCCTTTGGCAAGGATCGCGCGGGGTTCGAGGTCGAACTGGCCGCAGCACTTGACGCAGCCGCCCCCGACATCGTGGCGCTTGCGGGCTTCATGCGCATCCTGACCGCGCCCTTCATCGACCGCTACCGGGGGCGGATGCTGAACATTCACCCCTCGCTTCTGCCGAAATACCGGGGCCTTCATACCCATGAACGCGCGCTGGCCGCGGGCGAGGGCGAACATGGCTGCACCGTCCATGAGGTCACGGCAGACCTGGACGACGGACCCGTCCTTGGTCAGGCGCGGGTGCCCGTTCTGGCGGGCGATACGGCCGAAACCCTTGCTGCGCGGGTCCTGGTGATGGAGCATCGCCTGTATCCGGCGGTCCTGCGCCGTTTCGCGCTGGGCGACCGGACCCCCGTCTTTCTGCCCTGAGACCTTTTCACGCGGGCCTCTTTCACTTATCTCTGGCTCTGAAAGGCGCGGCACATCCCTTCGGGTCGCGACACCAAGGACCAGATGCAGATCATCACCACGACCGAGGCGCTGGCCGAATTCTGCGCCCGCGCCGCCGAACATCCCTATGTGACCGTTGACACGGAGTTCCTGCGCGAGCGGACCTATTACTCCAAGCTGTGCCTTCTGCAGATGGCCTATCCGGGCACGGACGACCGCAGCGGCGCGATCATCGATCCGATCGCGGGCAACCTGACGCTGGACCCGCTGTACGAGCTGTTCCGCGACGATCGGGTGATGAAGGTCTTTCACGCCGCGCGGCAGGATCTTGAGATCTTCTGCGTCGATGCGGGCGTGATCCCCGCGCCGCTTTTCGACACGCAGGTCGCGGCGATGGTCTGCGGTTTCGGCGAACAGGTCGCCTATGAAACGCTGGTGCGCAAGATCGCCAAGGCCGAGGTGGACAAGTCCTCGCGCTTTACCGACTGGTCGCGCAGGCCCTTGTCCGATGCGCAGTTGCGCTATGCGCTGGCCGATGTGACGCATCTGCGGCATGTCTACGACCACCTTGCCGAACAGCTCGACAAGACGGGCCGCACCGCCTGGGTGGCCGAGGAGATGGCGGTGCTGACCGATCCCGCCACCTATCGCGTGGATCCCGACGATGCCTGGCAGCGGGTCAAGACGCGGACCAACTCGCCGAAGTTCCTGTCCGTCGTGCAGGAGCTTGCCCGCTTTCGCGAAACCTATGCGCAGGCGCGCGACGTGCCCCGGTCGCGTGTGTTCAAGGATGATGCGCTGGTCGAGCTTGCCTCGACCAAGCCAATGTCCGAGGCCGATCTGGGCAAGTCGCGCCTGCTGCTGCGCGAGGCGCGCCGCGGTGACATCGCCGAGGGCATCCTTGCCGCCATCAGGCGCGGGGTCGAAAAGCCTGCCGAAGAGATGCCCCGCCCCGAAAACGGGCGCGAACAGTTGCAGGTCAACCCCGCGCTGGCCGATCTTCTGAGGGTGCTGCTGAAGGCCAAGGCGGAAACGGCGGGGGTGGCGCAGAAGCTGATCGCGTCGGCCGCCGACCTGGATGCCATCGCGGCCGGCGAACGCGACCTGCCGGCGCTGCGCGGCTGGCGGCACGAGGTCTTTGGCGCGGATGCGCTGCGGCTGTGCGAGGGGCGGATCGCGCTGGCGGTCAGGGGGCAGGGCGTGGCGGCGGTCCCGCTATAGCCCGCCGGCGGCATTGCCCGCTTTGCTTTGGCCTCTGCCGGTCCGCGTGTCCGGGCAGGGGACTGATTGACAGTTCAGTCAACAGGGATCATCCTCGCAACCGAGTGATGAGCCGGCCCGGTGAATGGCGTTCCGGTCGGGGCGGTCTTCGCCAATCGTTGTCGGGACTGAAAAGTGACTGAGGATTGCCCATGAAGGATACCGCCGCCTCCACCGTCCCGGGTCCCTCGAGCCGCACCTGGGATGCCGTCGTCGTCGGTGCGGGCCACAACGGCCTTGTCGCGGCCTCGTATCTGGCGCGCAGCGGGCTTGACGTGCTGGTGGTCGAGAAGAACGAGTGGATCGGCGGCGCTGCCGTCAGCCGCGAGCTTCACCCTGGCGTCACCTATTCCAACTGTTCCTACGTCTTTTCGCTTTTCCGGCCCGAGATCATGCGCGACCTGGACCTGCCCGCGCATGGCCTTCAGGTCCTGCCCTATGAAAGCGGCGCGGTCTTCAAGCGCGATGGCGGCTATGTCGCCATGTATCGCGATCACGAGGCGACACGTCGCGAATTCGCCCGCCACTCGCCGCGCGATGCCGAAAGCTACGACCGCTATTCGCGCGACATCATGCGGTATTGCAGGTTCATCCGCCCGCTTCTGATGCGCACGCCGCCCGATCCGGCCTCGTTCAAGTTGCGCGACATGTCCGAGATGGCCTATCTCGCCCGTCATTTTCTTGCGCTGGGCAGCGAGGATGCCGCCGAGATGGTGCGCTTCTGGACGATGAGCATAAGCGATTTCCTCGACGAGTATTTCGAGAACGAGGCGATCAAATCCTACCTTGCGGTGTCATCGATCATCGGCACTGCTCTGGGGCCCATGTCGCCGGGCACCGCCTATGTGCTGCTGCATCACTACATGGGCGATGTGGATGGCAATATCGGGGCCTGGGGCTATGCGCGCGGCGGCATGGGCGCGGTGACCAAGGCTCTGGCGTCAAGCTTCCTGGCAGCCGGGGGGACGATCCGCGAGAATGCGCCCGTCGCCCGGATCAAGGTCCGCGAGGGGCGCGCCGAGGGTGTGGTGCTCGAGGACGGGGAAGAGATCAGGGCACGGCGCGTCATCTCGAGCATGGATGTCAAGCGCACCTTCCTGGGCTGCATGGACCCCTCCGACGTGCCCGCGCCCTTCCTTGAAAAGGTGCGCAACTTCAAGTCGCGCGGGTCCTCAGGCAAGCTCAACATCGCGCTGGACGGCGTGCCCGAATTCACCGCCCTGCCCGAAGGATCGCCCTGCATCCAGGGCGACCTGCATTTCACCGACACGCTCGAACGGATGGAGCGGGCCTATGACGAATGGAAGATCGGGCGCTGGTCCTCGGACCCGTTCCAGGACACGATGATCCCGACCCTGACGGACCCGACTATGGCGCCGCCGGGCCAGCATTTCATGTCCTGCTTCGTGCAATACTGTCCGCCCCGCCTGGAAGGTGGCCGCGAATGGACGGAGAACGACCGCGACGCCTTCGGCAAGGCCGTGCTCGACCAGATCGAGGATTACGCGCCGGGCTTCAAGAACCGGGTCCTGCATGTCGAGGTGCGCACCCCGCGCGAGCTTGAGGCCGAGGTGGGGCTGACGGACGGAAACATCTTCCAGGGCGAGCTGACCTTCGACCAGCTGCTCTTCAACCGGCCGGTGCCGGGCTATGCGCAGTATCGCGGGCCGGTCGACGAGTTGTGGATGTGCGGATCCTCGACCCATCCCGGTGGCGGCGTGATGGGCGCGCCGGGGCGCAACGCCGCGGCCGAGATTCTGCGCGGCATGAAGGCGGGCACCACGAAGAAGACAGAGATGCGCGATGCCTACCCCGTCATTTGACACGATCATCATCGGTGCCGGCCTGAACGGCCTGGCCTGCGCGGGTCGTCTGGCCCAGGGCGGGGCGAAGGTCCTTGTGCTCGAGGCGGCCGACCAGCCCGGTGGCGGGGCGTTGACCGCCGAATTCGCGCCCGGCTACCGCGTGGACAGGCTGGCGCATCTGGTCACGCATCTGGACGGGCGGATGCTGTCGGCGCTGAAGCCCGAAGCGCACGGCCTGAACTGGGCGGTCAAGTCGATGCCCACCACAGTCCTGTCGGCCGAGGGGCGGCACCTGACCCTGACCGGCGCCTATGGCGCGTCGGCCCCCGGCCTCGATCCCAGGGAGGCGCGGCGCTGGGCCGACCTGCGCGCGCGCCTGCTGCGCCATGCCGAAGTGCTTCGCCCCCTGCGCGAGATCACGCCGCCCCTGCCCGGCAAGGGCGGTGCGAAGGGCAATGTCGTGGCTTTGGGCAAGGCCGGCCTCGCGCTGCGGCGGCTGGGGCGCGAGGAGATGCAGGAGTTCCTGCGCATGATCCTCATCAACGTCCATGACGTGACCGAGGAGAGCCTGACCGACGACCGGCTGCGCGGGCTTCTGGCCTTCGATGCGACGCTGGGGGCCTTCCTTGGCCCGCGCTCGCCCAATTCGCTGTTCCTGCTCTGGCACCGGCTGTCGGGCGACGCAGGGCATATCCGCTGGCCATCCGGCGGGATGGGCGCGCTGGCGGCGGCCGTGACGCGCGCCGTCGAGGCGACCGGGGCCGAGATCCGCTGCAAGGCCCGGGTCGAGCGGCTTCTGACCGATGGCGACCGGATCACCGGTGTCCGGCTGGAGGGCGGGGAAGAGATCACGGTGTCCCGCGTCATCTCGACCATCAACCCGCGCACGACCCTGCTTGACCTTCTGGGCGCGCGCGAGATCGACACAGGCCTGGTGCGCCGCGTCAGCAACATCCGCATGCGCGGCACGACGGCCAAGCTGCATCTGGCCCTGCGCGAGGCGCCTGAATTCCTGGGGGCGGATCTGCGGCACCGGCTGGTGATCGCACCCTCTTCCGAGGCGGTGGAACTGGCTTTCAACGCGGTCAAATACGGCGAATTCAGCGCCGAGCCGGTGATGGAGATCATGTCGCCCAGCGCGCATGAGGCCGGTTTCGCGCCCGAGGGCCATCACGTGCTGTCCATCGTCGCGCAATATGTGCCCTTCGTCCGCCGCGGCGGCTGGGACGCGGGCGCGCGGGACGGTCTGAAGGCTGCGATCATGGCCCGGCTCGAGGCGCATGCACCGGGGATCGGCGCACTGGTGACGGCGTCCGAGCTTCTGGCAACGCCCGACATCGCCGACCGGCACGGGCTGGTCGGCGGCAGCTGGCATCAGGGCGATCTTGCGGTCGAACAGATGCTGTTCATGCGCCCTGCCATCGGCATCGCCCGCTATGCGACACCCGTTCCGGGCCTGTGGCTTGCGGGGGCGGGCAGCCATCCGGGTGGTGGCATCTCGGGGGCGGCGGGCTGGAATGCGGCGAACGAGATTCTGGGGGCAGCATGACCGACCAACGCCACCACTTCCGCCAGCCGCTTCAGCGCAGCCCGTTTCATCCCCGGATCGAGGCCGCCAATGTCCTGAACGCCTGGGCACCCTGGGCGGGCTATACGACCGCGCTGAACTTCGGTGATGTGGCGATGGAGCACAGCGCGATCCGCAGCACGGCAAGCGTCTATGACGTTTCGCCGATGATCAAATACGCCATCGAAGGCCCTGATGCGGTCGCCTATCTTGACCGGCTGACGCTGCGCCGGGTGGCCGGCATGCCGGTGGGCGGCGTGCAGTACACAGCATGGTGCAATGATGCGGGGCACGTTCTGGATGACGGAACACTGTTCCGGTTTGATGAGACGCGGTTCCGCCTCTGCTGTCAGGAACGCCACCTGCCCTGGCTTCTGGACAGCGCCATCGGTTTTGACGTCACCATCCGCGACGTGACCGAAGAGGTTGCGGGACTGTCGCTGCAGGGGCCAACCTCATTCGCCGTCCTGAAGGCGGCGGGGGCGGCGGAACTGGCCGATCTCAAGCCATTCCGGATGGCCGAGGTCCGGCTTGGCCCGGTCGGCCCGGTCACGGTGTCGCGGACGGGCTTTACCGCCGATCTGGGCTATGAGCTGTGGGTCGCGCCCGAGCGCGCGCTTGATCTCTGGGATCATCTGATGATCTCGGGCCGCCTGCATGGCATCAGACCGGTGGGCACAGAGGCGTTGAACATCGCGCGCATCGAGGCGGGGTTCATCACCGCCAATGCCGATTTCGTCTGCGCCGAACATGCGCTGCGCCCCGACCGCGCCCGCCAGCCCGACGAGATCGGCCTCGACTGGATGGTCGATCTGGACAAGGGCCCGTTCAACGGCCGCGCCGCGATCCGCGCCGCGCGGCGCGACAGGACGCTGAAATGGGCGCTGGTTGGCCTTGATATCGAAGGCAATATCTCGGCCGAAGGGTCGATCGTCTATCTTGGCGGCAGGAAGGAGGTCGGACAGATCACCGCTGCCGTCTGGTCGCCCACCACCAAGCGCAACATCGCGCTGGCCCAACTCCTGCGTCCCTGGCATCGCGATGCCGGCGACAAGCTTCGGGTCGAGATCTATGCCCTGCGCGAATTGCAGTATCACAAGCTCATGTTGCCTGCCCGTGTCGTGAAGCGTCCGTTCTTCAACCCGCCCCGCCGGCGCGCGACGCCGCCGGCCATGTTCTGAGAGGTTCGACATGTCCCATCCCGGCTATGTGCACCCCGACTCGCCCCTTCTGAACAGCTGCCCCCCCACGCTTCCGCGCGCGGCCTATGTCGATCCCGCCTGGTATGCGGCCGAGGTCGAGCATATCTGGAAGACCTCCTGGGTCTATGTCGGCCGCAAGCCGGAATTGCCGCAGGGCACGATCCGGCCGATCGAGGTGGCGGGCCAGCGCCTGATCCTTGTCCATGACGAAACGGGCGCGGTGCGGGCCTTCCACAACACCTGCCGCCACCGCGGAGCCGAGCTTTGCGCCGCAGAAACCGCCCTGCGCGGCCGCCGCATCACCTGCCCCTATCACAACTGGGCCTATGACACGCAGGGCCGCCTGATCTCAACCGCCTTCGGCACGCCCACCGGCGATTTCCGGAAAGAGGAGCATGGCCTGTTTCCCGTCCACCTCAGGGACTGGCGCGGGTTCCTCTACGTCTGCCTTGCCGACACCCCGCCCGAGTTCGGGGCCGAATCCCTGCCGGGCCTGTCGGCGCTGGACAACTGGCCGCTGGAAACGCTGGTCAGCGGCCATCGGCGCGAATGGGACACGCCCTGCAACTGGAAGATCTTCTGGGAAAACTACAACGAATGCCTGCATTGCCCCGGCGTTCATCCCAACCTGTCCAAGCGGGTGCCCGCCTTCGCCAAGGGCATCAACGCGCCGGAAGAGGCGGTGGACTGGACCCCCGACCAGCCCAGCCCGCCCAGCCTTGCAGACGGCGCGCGCAGCTGGACGGTCAACGGTCTTGCCTGCGGGCCGGAGTTTCCCGACCTTACCGAGGAAGAGCGGCTGGCGGGGGCGAATTTCCTGACGATGTATCCCACGATGTACATCACCGCCCATGTCGATTCGCTTCGGGTGGGCCGGATCGAGCCGCTGGGGCCGGACCGGATGCGCCTGACCATCGACTGGCTGTTCGCGCCCGAGACGCTGGCGCAGCCCGATTTCGACCTGGCCAACGCCGTGGAGTTCACCGCGCAGGTGATCGAGGAAGATGTCTGGGCCTGTGAGGTGAACCAGCGCGGGCTGACTTCGGACCGGTTCAAGGCCGGCACCCTGATGCCGCAGGAATTCGAGATCGCGCATTTCCACGACTGGATCCGCGCGCGCGTGCCGGCCTCGGTCACCGGGCGCTGAGAGCGGGCGATTGACAGCCCTGCATTCGCGTCCCACGCGGGCAGGGCGAAGGCTGGGGGCGAAACGGCCCCGCGATGCGACCGAAGGGCCTGCCCCGTGAAGGGCGGGTCACCACCCTCAGGAACCCCAGGCATGAAGATCACATCGGTCACCCCCTTCCTTGTCGGCGCGCGGCCCAGTTCGGACGGCTGGTCGCGCGGCCAGATCATGATCTTCGTCAAGCTGACCACCGACACCGGCCTTGTCGGCTGGGGCGAGGCCTATGCCCTGACCTTCCGCCAGCGCGCGGTGGTCGAGATCATCCACGGCCTGAGCGGCCCGCTGATGGCGATGGACAACGCCACCCCGCGCGGTTTCCTGCACCACGTCGGGCGGGGCTTTTCCGACGAGCATCCGGGCATCGACTACGCCTCGGCCGTCAGCGCCATCGAGATCGCGCTCTGGGACCTGATGGGCAAGTCCACCGGCCTTCCGTTGCACGCGCTTCTGGGGGGCACCCTGGTCGACAAGGTGCCGCTTTACGCCAATGCCTGGGACGAACCCGTGCAGACGGCCGAGGCGGTGGCCGCGCGCTGCGGGATGATGCGGGCGCAAGGCTACCGCGCGGTCAAGATCTATCCTCTGCGCCGGTCCACGCTGCGCGAGGCCGAGGATTGCGTGCGGCTGACGCGCGAGGCGATCGGCCCGGATGCCGACATGCTGCTGGATTTCGCCGTCCAGCACGATCGCCGCCACGCCCTGCGCGCGGCGCAACTGTTCGAGCAATACAACCCCTACTGGATCGAAGAGCCGGTTCCCGGGGACGACCTTCCCTCGATGGCCGATCTTCGCGCCCGCATCTCGGCCCGCGTCACCACCGGCGAGCGGCAGGCCGGCCTGCGTCATTACCGCGATGTGTTGGCGGCCGGGGCGGCGGATGTTCTGAACCCCGATATCGCGGGGGCGGGCGGCATCCTCGAGATGCTGAACATCGGGGCGATGGCCCATGCGCATGGCGTGCAGATCTCGCCCCATAGCTGGAACAGCACGACGGTCGCGTTCCTTGCGATGCTGCATGTCTTCGCCGTGATGCCGAATGCGACCTATGCCGAGCTTTACTACGATTATCTTGAGCTTGGCGCGACCTTCGCCCGTTGCGATTATGTGATCCGCGACGGCTTTGCCTCGCTCCCGCAGGTACCGGGGCTGGGGGTCGAGATGGACGAAGAGGCGCTGCGCGGGCTGGCTGTCTGAGGCGACCGGCCCAAAGACGAAGGGCCGGTGTGGCTTGCGTCACGCGCCTGTACTGCGAAATGACAGGGAACGGCGCGGCCGGCAGCCACACGCGCGGTGTGGTTTCGCGCAGGCCCGAAAGGCATGCGGGTTCCCGCGTGCCTTCGGACCGACCCGGGCTTCACCTCGGCCCGTCTAGACCCACGCAGATTCGCTCTCTGACACGTCGTCCTCGTCGATCATCTCCGAGACATGATCAGCAGGCAGGAAAAGCGCGGCCATCAGTCCGTCATCGGCCTCCCCTTCGACACTGGCACCGTCGTCGGCCTCCCCTTCGACACTGGCACCGTCGGCGTCATTGTCCGCAGACCACGCCTCGTCAAAGGCGGCAAGCGCGTCCTTGACGGTTTCAAATCCGCCTTCCGGGGCGTTGAGACGGAAAACTTCCTGGGGGAACACCAGACTGGGGCCGTTGTCCTGGGGTACTTCCACGAAGTCATAGAAGACAAACGCCTGAATGTCTGACAGGGGTGGAAACCCCTCGAGGCTGACGTAGAGGTTCAGGTAGTCTGCGAACGTCCCGTCCTGCCCTTCAGGCAAGTCTTCTTCCCCCAGAAGGACGCCGATCGCGATATCGCCGTTCCCGTCAAGTACTTCGCCGAAGCCGATCTTGTCAAAGATGGGGTCGTCTGCAGGCTCTTCCGGCTCTTCCTCCGCCTCGGAGACACCCTTGATTGATCCCTCGGGCGTTGTCGTCGATGTGGCGCGAACACCGAACACATGGATGTCGTCCAGGCTGCTGATGTCCAGCGCAACGGTCAAGGTCTCGCCTTCGGACAGGAAGGTCTCCTTGTCGGTGCCCTCGCGTCCAAGACCCGGGCTGCTCAGTGCGATCGCCTGGTCCCACTGAATGTCCTCGCCGTCGAGGCGCGCGCCGTTCATGTTGAGCGGCCCTCCGAGGCTCGCGCTTGCGCCGGAGAAGTCTTCATCTCCGAAGTAGATGGCGTTCACGTCCATCGCGCCGCTCAGGACCGTGATGTTCGCAAAGAACTGCCCGGGGCTATCGGGATCCTCAAAGATGGTGACCTCGTAGGTCAGACCCTGCTCGACGTAGGTGAACGTCTTGGACATTGTTCTTTCCTCAAAATGGGTTGGACGCACCCGCCGAATGACCATTCGGGAAGCGCTCGCTTCGGGCCGGATGAGACCGCCACAATGCTGCCACAGCCTGAGCAAGAAATTTCCAAGATTGAAACAGAAATCCGACAGGAATGCCTGAACACTTTGTTTCCATTCTGCTTGCCTCATCGGCGATGGTCATGGCGGCGGTCGTGTCAGGCACAGGCAAGGCGTCCGCCTGACGCGGGCGATTCCCTGTCGGCGATCTGCAAGACGCCCGCGCAACCCCTGACACACGGTCACGATGCACGCCGGCCTTGCTGCAGTAGGGGTTGCGCCAAGGCCCCGTGAAAACCCCGTGCAGACGGCCGGGGCGGCGGATGCGGTGAACCCCGTCGCCGGATCGG
This sequence comes from Rubellimicrobium sp., assembly GCA_020832515.1. Lineage (GTDB taxonomy): Bacteria > Pseudomonadota > Alphaproteobacteria > Rhodobacterales > Rhodobacteraceae > JAFIEN01. Next base: position 15,998 of record JAFIEN010000012.1, read on the forward strand.
TCAGGCTGCGGCGAACCGCCCGAAACAGGCATTCCCGACGGGGGGGTGGGGGCAGGGCGGGGGATCAGTTGGCGGATCAGGGCGGCGGGGCATTCGCGTTGCAGGCGGCAGGTGGCCCTGTCCGATCACCCGCGCTTGGCCCGGCATCACGCGTCGCGCGTGCCAGACCTGCCACAAGTCCTGTGTGATGGTGAGCCGTGCAGGATTCGAACCTGCGACCCACTGATTAAAAGTCAGTTGCTCTACCAACTGAGCTAACGGCCCATCATTCCCGCCCGATACGGAATGCCTTGCGCGAGGTCAACCCCAAGCCGGGCCCAGGACCTGCGTCATGAAGGAACGGCCGTCGTGGACACACCCCGGTCAGACCGCGGACGGCAGCCAGCCAAGGCCGAAGGTGGTGGTCTGGCGGGGAAAATACTCGGCACTGACCCAGCCGGCATAGCCATCGTCATCCAGCCGGGCGAAGAAGGCGGGAAAGTCGATCTCTCCGCCCGCAGGCTCGTGCCGGCCCGGAAAGCCCGCGACCTGCACATGCGCGACCCGGACCCGCACCTTCTTCCAGGTGGCGCCGACATCGCCGGTGAGGCGATGGGCGTGATAGGCATCGTATTGCATCCTGAGGTTCCCGGCGTCGACCGAGCGCAGCACGTCCATCGCCAGATCGTAATCCTGCAGGAAATACCCCGGCATGTCGTGGCCGTTGATCGGTTCGATCGTCAGCGACTGCCGCGGAGCCTCGGCCGCTGCCCAGCGCAGGTTCCCGACATAGGTGTCCAGCGCGGCCGGGCCTTCGGCGACGCCGGCCATGATGTGCAGATGACGCGCGCCCAGCGCACGGGCATAGCGTGCCGCGCGCCTGAAGTCGTGCCGGAAGCGGGCCTCGTCACCGGGCACGGCGGCAAAGCCCGCCGTGCCGCCGGTGTAATTGGGCGGCGGGCAGTTGATCAGGACCAGCGTCTGTCCCGTCATGGCCAGCCGCTTCAGGATCTCGGGCGCCGGATGCTCATAGGGAAAGAGCACCTCGACCCCCTCGAAGCCTGCCGCCTTCGCCGCGGCGAACCGGTCGAGAAAGGGCAGTTCGGTGAAAAGCGTCGTCAGATTCGCCGCAAACCGGGGCATCGTCTTCCCTTGCCTGAACTGGGCGCAAGTCTGGCGTCCCAGGCACGGCAAGCCAAGCCCCCCGCGGCATGCAACGTGTCGGAAACGGACCAGACACCCTTGTTCCGCGCGACGAAGGTAGCGTCGGGCCGCCCGGCAAGGACAAGGCAGGTTCAGGGCAGGGCAGGGATCGCGACGCAATGACCGACCAGACGACAGGCTTTGCCCCGCCCATTCTGCCGCCCGGCGGGGCGCTTTCGGGGAACGTTCTGGCGATCGCCTCGATGATGGTCTGGGCTGCCGGCTTTCCCGCAGCCGAGGTGCTGCTTCTTACCTGGGATCCGGTCGCGGTGGTGCTGGCCCGCTTTGCATCCGCGATGGCTTTCCTCATCCCGATCTGGTTCATGCTCGAAGGTGGACAGGCGTTGCGCGGCGCGGGATGGGGCAAGGGCTTCGCCATCGGTGGTATCGGCTTCGGGGCCGGGGCATGGCTGATCCTTCTGGCGCAATGGTTCACCGACCCCGTGACCGTCGCGATCATCGCCGCGGCCACGCCCCTGGCCGCGACGATCGTCGACTGGCTTTACAACCGGACCAGTCTGACCCGGTCCTTCGTGATCGGCCTTGTCGCTGCCGTTCTGGGCGGGGTGATCGCGACCGGCATCCTGACGGGCACCGCCCTGCCGCGGCAGTTCGGGATCGGGGCGGGGCTGGCGGTCGTCTCGGGCTTTCTCTTCTCATGGGCAAGTTTCATGACCGTCCGCGCATTTCCCGATCTGACGGCGCTGGGCCGCACGGTGGTGTCGCTGACGGGCGGTCTTGTCTTCCTTGCCCTGGCTTTTGCGCTGATGCTGTCGATGGGCCTTGCCGTCGTGCCGCCGCCGCCCGATGCGACCAGCCTGTCCATGCTTGCGGTTTACGGCATCGGTGCCCTTGCGATCAGTCAGGTGCTCTGGATGGGCTCGGTCGAGCGTCTGGGCGTCTCGGTTGCCTCGTTTCACATCAACGCGGCCCCGTTCTATGTCATGCTGATCCTGCTCGCACTGGGCGGGGGCTGGTCCTGGCCCCAGGCCATCGGCGCGGCCGTGGTGGCCTCGGGCGTGATCCTCGCGCAACGGTGACCGGGTGTGCCGGCGCGCACGGGCCTTGCCCGTCGCGTATGGTGCGATCCGGGTCGATCCATGTCCCTCGGTCCGATCATGGGCGCGCGCTCATGGGGTCTGCGGGCAAGTCGGCCGGCCTGATGTCAGCCGGCAAGCTCCGCCTCGGGGATCACCGGAAAGAACGTCCCGCCCGAGCGCAGGCCGAACCAGCCGTCCTCGACCTCGCCAAGATCCACCAGACGGTAGAACGACTTGCGGTCGATCAGCGCCCAGAGATCGGCCCGGACCAGCACATAGGGCGAAGGCTCGCCCGTGGCGGGGTCACGCTCGACCCGGATCGGGTGGTCGGGCCCGGCCGGCACCCTGTCCCCGACCTGCGTCACGAAGACGATCCCGCCGGGCTCGCTTTCGAAATCCACCGCGACGAAGGGTGCGTCATCGACCGTGATCCCCACCTTCTCGACCGGAGTGACAAGAAAATACTTCCCCCCCTCGCGCTTGAGGATGCCGGAAAAGAGTCGCACCATCTCGGGCCGTCCGATCGGCGTGCCGAGGTAGAACCACGTCCCGTCCCGTGCGATGCGCATGTCGATGTCGCCGCAGAAGGGCGGGTTCCACAAATGGACAGGCGGTATCCCGCGCCCTCCGGCGACCCGCGCCGCCTGCGCCAGCCCCTCGGCCGAGACGCTTGCAGGGGCGCCGGATGGCGCCGGGGTCCGAGCTTCACCGTTCTTTGTCTTTGCCATCGCAGCCTGCCGAAATATCTGTATCAAGCCAAGTGTAACGCACGGGAAGGATTTGTCATGTCGGAGGCCGAAGATCTGGTCGCGGAAATCGAAAGCCTCGAATCCCGGCTCGCCCTTGCCCGCGCCAGCATTGCCAACAGGTTCATCGGTCAGGAAACCGTCGTCGACCTGACACTGACGGCGCTCTTGTGCGGCGGTCATGCGTTGCTGATCGGCCTGCCGGGGCTGGGCAAGACACGGCTTGTGGATACGCTTTCGACGGTGATGGGCCTGAAGGGCAACCGCATCCAGTTCACCCCCGACCTGATGCCCGCCGACATTCTGGGTTCCGAAGTGCTCGAGACCGCAGCCGACGGTACCCGGTCCTTCCGCTTCATCGAAGGGCCCGTCTTCTGCCAGCTTCTCATGGCCGACGAGATCAACCGCGCCAGCCCCCGCACCCAGTCCGCGCTGCTGCAGGCGATGCAGGAAAAGGAGGTGACGGTCGCCGGCGTCCACCGGTCGCTGGGCACACCCTTCCACGTCCTTGCCACGCAGAACCCGATCGAGCAGGAGGGCACCTATCCGCTGCCCGAAGCCCAGCTCGACCGCTTTCTCGTGCAGATCGAGGTTCCCTATCCGACACGCGCGACCGAGCGCGAGATCCTGATCGCCACCACCGGCGCCCATGAGGCCGCGGCCACCGCCGTGTTCACCGCGGACGAACTTCTTGCGGCGCAGCGCCTCTTGCGGCGGATGCCGGTGGGCGACAGCATCGTCGAGATGATCCTCGATCTGGTCCGCGCCTGCCGCCCCGGCGATGACAGCGCGCCGGATTATATCCGTGCCAATGTCGGCTGGGGCCCCGGCCCCCGTGCGGCCCAGGCGCTGATGCTGGCCGTGCGGGCCGAGGCGCTGATCACCGGCCGCCTCGCGCCATCGCCCGAAGATGTGCGCAAGCTGGCCGCACCGGTGCTGATGCACCGCATGGCGCTGTCCTTCGCCGCCCGCGCACGGGGCGAGAACCTCTCAAGCCTGATCGAGCGCGCAGTGGCCACCGCAACCCGGATGCAGGACGCGGCGTGACAGATCCCGCCCCCTTGCCTGTGCAGGCGCGGGTGCCCGCCGGGCTGGCCCCTGCGGATCTGCGGGCCGCGGCGGCAGACCTCGCCGGCCCCCTGCCGCCGCTTCTGGCCGCGGCGGAACATCTGGCGGCGACCGTCCTGATCGGAGAACACGGGCGCAGGCGCGCGGGGCTGGGCGACAGCTTCTGGCAATACCGCCCGGCTCTGCCCACCGACGAGGCGCGCAGCATCGACTGGCGCCGCTCGGCGCGCTCGGATACGGCCTTCGTGCAGGACAAGGAATGGCAGATCGCGCAAAGCGTCATGCTCTGGGTCGACCGCGCCGCCTCGATGGCCTTCGCCTCGGACAGGAACCTGCCCTCGAAGGCCGAGCGCGCGCGGATCCTCGCGCTTGCCTCGGCCATCCTCCTGGGCCGCGGCGGCGAACGGGTCGGCCTGATCGACCCTGACCTGCCCCCCCGCCGGGGTGAAGGCCATCTCCAGCGCCTCACCCGCCTGATCGCGGAAGATGCCGCTGCCGATTATGGCCATCCCGATGCCGCGACCCTGCCGCCGCAATCCCGCGCGCTCTTCATCTCGGATTTCCTCGGCGACCTCGCACCGCTGCAGGGCGCGGTCACCAGCGCGGCCGATCGCGGTGTCACCGGCGCGCTGCTCATGGTGCTCGATCCGGCGGAAGAGGCCTTTCCCTTCGACGGTCGCACCATCTTCGAAAGCATGGCCGGCACCTTGCGCCACGAGACGCTGAAGGCCCGCGACCTCAAGGACCGCTACGTCGCCCGGCTTGCCGAGCGCAAGGACCAGCTTGCACATCTCGCCCGCACGACGGGCTGGCAATTCAGCGTCCACCGCACCGACCAGGGCGCCGCGACATCCCTCCTGTGGCTCTACGGCGCATTGGAGCGCCGCCGATGACCCTGTCCCGTACCCCCTCCCTCTTTCGGTTCCAAATATCCCGGGGGGAGTCGCCGCAGGCGACCGGGGGCAGCGCCCCCCTGCAAGGAATTTTGCCAAATTACTTGGGCGCGCCAGATGACGGAGCCTGCCCATGTGGATGATCGGCCCGCTCGGCTTCGCCCTGCCCTGGCTGCTCGCAGGGCTTGTCGCCCTGCCGATCCTCTGGCTGATCCTGCGCGCCGTGCCTCCCGCCCCGATCCGCCGCCGCTTTCCCGGCGTGGCCCTGCTCCTGGGCCTTGCCGATGACGACCAGCAGACCGACCGCACGCCCTGGTGGCTTCTGCTCCTGCGCATGATCGCGGTTGCCGCCGTCATCATCGCCTTTGCCGGCCCCGTGCTCAACCCCCGGGTCGTGCGCGATGGCGACGGGCCGCTCCTGATCCTGATCGACGGCACCTGGGCCGATGCGCGCGACTGGCCCGCCCGCATCGACCGCGCTCGCTCGCTTCTTGACGAGGCAGGCCGAGCAGGCCGCCCCACGGCCATCGTCAGGCTGACCGCCCCGCCCCCCGGCCCGCCCGAGTTCCAGTCGGCCGACATCACCAGCCTGCGCCTGCCCGCCCTCGCGCCCGCCGCATGGGAGCCTGACCCAGAGGCCCTTGCCGCCTGGAGCGAAACCCTCGACGGGCGGTTCGAGACCTACTGGATCTCCGACGGCCTGGCCCGCGACAGCCGCGGGCCGCTCCTGTCCGAACTGGCCGGGCGCGGCAGCGTGACCGTGTTCCAGGCCCCGCGCCTGACCCTTGGCCTGCGCCCCGCGCGCTTCGAGGATGGCGCGGTCCGGCTCGAGGTCATCCGCACCCCCACCGGTGCCGAGGCCGAAGCCAGCGTCGCCGCCATCGGCCCGGACCCTGCCGGCGCCTCGCGCCAACTTGCCGTCGAGACCGTGACCTTCGCCCCCGGAGAGGCTGCGGCCCCGGTCACCTTCGACCTGCCCCCCGAATTGCGCAACCGCGTCGCCCGGTTCGAGATCACCGGCCAGCGCAGCGCCGGTGCCGTTTCCCTGACCGACGATGCGCTCAAGCGCCGCCGCGTCGCACTCATCACCGCCACCGGCGACCGCGAGGGGCTGGAACTGCTCTCACCGCTTCATTTCCTGCGCCAGGCGCTGGACCCCACTGCCGATCTGATCGACGGCTCGCTGTCGGATGTCGTGCTTGCCAATCCCGACGTGATCGTCCTGGCCGATGTCGCGACGCTCGCCGAGGGCGAGGGCGAGGCCGTCGCCGACTGGGTGGAACGGGGCGGCCTTCTTGTCCGTTTCGCCGGCCCCCGCCTGGCCGCGCTCGACCCCGAGATCGGCGATGCCGATCCCCTGCTGCCCGTCCGCCTGCGCGCCGGCGGCCGCACGGTCGGCGGCGCGATGAGCTGGGGTGAACCCAAGACACTGGCCCCCTTCACGGAAACCTCGCCATTCTTCGGCCTGGTGGTGCCCGAGGATGTGGTGGTCAATGCCCAGGTCGTGGCCCAGCCCGACCCGACGCTTGCCGAACGCGTGATCGCGCAGCTGTCAGACGGCACCCCGCTTGTCACCCGCGCATCCCTGGGCGAGGGGCAGGTCGTGCTTTTCCACGTCACCGCAAATGCCGAATGGTCGACCCTGCCGCTTTCGGGCCTTTTCGTGCAGATGCTTGAACGCCTTGCCGTTTCGACCCGCCCGGCGGCACCCGGGGCCGCCGATCTCGAGGGGACCGTCTGGATGCCCGAGGACATCCTCGATGCCCATGGCCAGCTTGAACGGGCCGACACGCTGCCCGGCGTCCCGGGCGAGCGCATCGCCCTTGGCAGGCCCGGCCCCGACATGCCGCCAGGTCTTTACGCGGGCGAGGATCGTCGTCTGGCGGTGAATGTGCTGGGCGCCGAAGACAGCCTCGGCGCCGCGCTCTGGCCGGCCTCGGTTCTTGTCGAAGGGATGGAGGCGGCGCGCGAGACGCTGCTCAAGGGCTGGCTGCTTGCTGCCGCATTGGCCCTGCTGGCGGTCGATATCCTTGCCGCACTTGGCCTGTCGGGGCGGTTGCGTGGCCCCCGTGAAGGCGGGCGCAGCGGCGCGGTGGCGTTTGTGCTGTTTCTTGGCCTGGCGCCTGGCCTTCTGGCACCGGGCACGTCGGCGCAGGCCCAGACGGCCAGCGATGACACCGCAATCGCCGTGCCCGAGACCGGTGCGCCGACCGACCCCGAGGCCGATGCCTTTGCCCTTGCCGCCACTGGCCGGGTCGTCCTCGCCCATGTCCTGACCGGCGATCCCCGCGTGGACGAAACCGCCCGGGCCGGACTTCTCGGGCTGTCCAACGTGCTTTACTTGCGCACCTCGGTCGAACCGGCCCCGCCGATGGGGGTCGATCTCGAACGGGACGAACTGTCATTTTTTCCGCTGCTTTACTGGCCGATCACGCCGGACCAGCCGATCCCCTCGCGCGAGGCCTACGAGAGGCTGAACCGTTATCTCCGCTCGGGCGGCATGATCGTCTTCGACACGCGCGACGCCGATCGCGCGGCCTTCGGATCCGCGTCGCCCGAGGGGCGGATGCTGCAGGCGATCGCCCGCCCGCTTGACATTCCGCCGATCGAGCCGGTGCCGGTGGACCATGTCCTGACCCGCACCTTCTACCTGATCCAGGAGTTCCCGGGCCGCCATAACGGCCCCGACCTCTGGGTCGAAGCCAGTCCGCCCGAGGCCGAAGCCGCCGAAGGGATGCCCTTCCGCAACCTCAACGACGGGGTGACCCCGGTGGTGATCGGCGGCAACGACTGGGCTGCCGCCTGGGCGATCGACGAATTCGGTGCACCGCTGTTTCCCGTCGGGCGCGGCATGGCGGGCGAGCGGCAACGCGAGATCGCCAACCGGTTCGGCGTCAACCTCGTGATGCATGTGCTGACAGGCAACTACAAATCCGATCAGGTGCATGTTCCCGACCTTCTTGAACGGTTGGGGCAATGATGCCGATGGCGGACAAGGTGGGGCGTCGGGCAAGGCACCGGTCTTGCCCGGGCGCCCGACCGGGCGGCCTGCGGGGCCGGACGCCGGGTCGGGCAAGGTCCGACCATCGCCATGACAGGAGACCGGCCAGGACATGAACGGACAGATCATCCTTGATCCGCTTCTGCCGATGCCCCTTCTCTGGGCCGCGGCGGCGCTGGCCGCGGTGGCGGTGGCGGTCGCGCTCTGGCGGGGTTTGCGGGGGTGGTGGATCCGTGCGCTTGCCGCGGCGGCGCTTTTGGCCGCAATCGCCAACCCCGCACTGCAGGAGGAAGAGCGCCAACCGCTTGCCGATATCGTGATCGCCGTCGTGGACGAGACAGCAAGCCAGCGGGTCGGCGCACGGGCCGAGCAGACGGCAGAGGCGGTCGCGGCGCTTGAGGCCAGCATCGGCGCGCGGTCCGGGACCGAGCTTCGCATCGTCCGGTTGGGCGACGCGCCGGGCGACGAGGGGACGCGGTTGATGGCCGCACTGTCCGAGGCGCTGGCGGAAGAGCCGCAGGGGCGGATCGCCGGTGTCGTGTTGGTCACCGACGGGCGGGTGCATGACATGGAGCGCGCGCCGTCCACCCTGCCCGCGCCGCTGCACGTTCTTCTGACGGGCGAGAGCGACGACTGGGACCGGCGTCTGATCGTGCGCAATGCGCCGGCTTTCGCCATCCTTGACGAAGAGTTCATGCTGACCCTTCGGATCGAGGATCAGGGCGCGGTGCCGCCGGGCCTTGACCTTGCAGACCTTTCCATCGCCATCGACGGCGGCGCGCCGATGACCTTCCGTGTCCCGGTGGGCGAGGATCTGGAACTGCCGCTGACATTGCAGCGCGGCGGCATGAACGTGCTGCAGTTCGAACTGGCCGAGGCGCCGGGCGAACTGACCACCCGCAACAACGCGGCTGTCGTGCAGATCAACGGCGTGCGCGACCGGCTTCGGGTGCTGCTCGTCTCGGGCGAACCGCATGCCGGGCAACGGACCTGGCGCAACCTGCTGAAATCCGACGCTTCGGTCGATCTGGTGCATTTCACCATCCTGCGCCCGCCCGAGAAATTCGACGGTGTGCCGGTCGAGGAACTGTCGCTGATCGCCTTCCCCACGCGCGAGCTTTTCGTCGACAAGATCGACGAATTCGACCTGATCATCTTCGATCGCTACAGCCGCCGCGGCATCCTGCCGAACGAGTATTTCCAGAACATCGCGAATTACGCGATGAACGGCGGCGCGCTCCTGATCTCGAGCGGGCCGGAATACGGCGGCGTGCAAAGCGTCTACCGCTCGCCCATGGGCAGCGTGCTGCCGGGCGCACCCACTGCGCGGGTGGTCGAACAGCCGTTCCTGCCCCGCCTGAGCGAGATCGGCGCCCGCCATCCGGTGACCGAGGGGCTGGACGGGTTCGGTGCCGGCCCCGATGCCGAGGGCGATCCGACCTGGGGCCGCTGGATGCGCATGGTCGAAGTGACGCCCATGGGCGAGGCGACCACCGTGATGACCGGCCCGGACGACCGCCCGCTTCTGATGCTGTCGCGGGTCGGACTGGGGCGGGTGGCGCTTCTTAACTCGGACCACTCATGGCTGTGGGACCGCGGGTTCGAGGGCGGCGGGCCGCAGCTTGAGCTGCTGCGGCGGCTGGCGCATTGGATGATGCGGGAACCCGAACTCGAGGAGGAGACGCTCTGGGTCGAGCCTGCCGGCCAGACGATGCGGATCATCCGCCGCACGCTCGAGGTCGAGACGCCGGACGTTACGGTGACCCATCCCGACGGGACCGAGACCGTCCTGACCCTGACCGAAGTCAGCCCGGGCAGGTTCGAGATGCTGTGGGAGGCGCCCGAGACCGGCCTTTACCGTCTGAGCGACGGGCTGGTCGAGACGGTGATCGCGCTCGGCCCCTCGGCGCCGCGCGAATTCGTCGAGACGATCGCCACCGACAGCCTGCTCGGGCCGCTTGCCGCGGCGACGGCAGGCGGCGTGTTCCGGCTCGAAGACGGGATGCCGTCGCTGCGCGACGTGCGCGCCGGGCGGCCTGCGGCCGGGCGCGGCTGGATGGGCCTGACCCCGCGCGAGGCCTATCGCACGACGGATATCCGCATCGCGCCCCTTCTGCCGGCCTGGGCCTTCCTGCTGCTGGCCTCGGGCCTGATCCTGGGCGCCTGGCTGCGCGAAGGGCGGCGCTAGGCGCCACCCGACCTCTGTCACCAGGAAATTTCCTCTCGACCGGACCCCGTTTCGGCGGCACGGTACTTCGCAGGGCGAGACGATTGCGCCCGCAAGGTCTTTCAGAGGAGCATTTTCATGACGGATTGCGATGTGGTGGTCATCGGGGCGGGGGCGGCCGGCCTTGGCGCGGCAAAGCGGCTCAGGGCCGAGGGCCGATCCGTCATCGTGCTCGAGGCGATGGACCGTATCGGCGGCCGGGCGTGGACGTCGTCCGACTGGTTCGGCCTGCCCTTCGACATCGGCTGCGCCTGGCTGCACGCCGCCGACCGCAACCCCTTCTTTCCCGAGGCCGAGGCGGCCGGCTGGACCATGCATCATCATCACATGGGCCTCGAGCATCTCTATTTCGGGGGGCGCAAGGCCACCCCCGAGGAACTGGCCGCGATGGAGGCCGCGGATGCCGAACTGGCCCGCCGGATCGAGGCGCATGACGGCCCGGAAGACCGCCTCTCGGCATTGATGACCGAGGATCCGACAGTTCGGGCCGCTGCGACCTTTGCCGGTCCGATGGATTTCGGCAAGGATGACGACGAGATCTCGATCCAGGACTTCAGGCAGGCCGCCGATCTTGATCCGAACTATTTCACGCTCGAGGGGTTCGGTGCGCTGGTCGCGCGGTGGGGGGCGGATGTGCAGGTCAGGACCGGCTGCCCGGTGCGGCTGGTGGACTGGTCGGGGCAGGGGGTCGTGGTCTCGGGCGACTGGGGCACCATCCGGGCGGGGGCCGTGATCTGCACGGCGTCTCCGGCGGTCCTGGCCTTCGAGGAGATCCGCTTCAACCCGCCCCTGCCGGTTTCCCATGTCGAGGCGATCTTCGATCTGCCGATGGGGCTTCTGACCAAGATCCCGCTCAGGATCGAGGGGGAGCGGATGGGACTGAACCCGTTCGACGATCTGTTGATCGAGCGTTTCGCGCGCCATGACATCTATTTCCTGTGCTTTCCCTTCGATCTTGACCTGATGGTCGGCTTCGTCGGCGGCGATTTCGCCTGGGAGATGGAGGCGGCAGGTGTGGATGCAGCTGTCGATTTCACGACCAACCGACTGGTCGAGATCTTCGGCTCCGATCTGCGGGGCAAGATCCGCGACGGGCACATGACGAACTGGAGCGCGGAGCGCTGGGTCCGTGGCGCCTATGCCGCGGCAAGCCCGGGCCGATCGGGGGCGCGATCCGTGCTGGCCCAACCGGTGGGGGAGCGTCTGGTCTTTGCGGGCGAACATCTGGCAGGACCCCTGATGCAGACCTGCGGAGGGGCGCGCCTCTCGGGCGAGGCGGCAGCAGCCAGGGTCAGCGCGTTTCTTGGGTGAGGGAAGGTGGCGCGCGCGGGGTTGTGGGCAGGCTTGGGTGTCGGCACCGCTGCGCAGCCGGCCCGGTCGACCGCGAAGGGCCACCTTGAAACCCCCTCCTCAGCGTCCTAGCCTTCGGGAACACTCCCCGAAGGGACAAACCGGATGGAAATGCCCCGCCCCGATGACAGGATCCTGTCGCGCAAGGTCGATCTTGTCGACCGACTGGTCCGGCTGGTCGGCCGTGGTGCCGTCATCGACGATCCCGCCGCGATCCGCGCCTATGAATGTGATGCGCTGACCGCCTATCGCTGCCCGCCGCTCTGTGTGGTGCTGCCCGAAACGACCGAGGCGGTCGCCGCCGTGCTGCACCTTTGCCACGAGGAAAGGGTGCCGGTCGTCCCACGCGGCTCGGGCACCTCGCTTTCGGGCGGGGCGCTGCCAACGGCCGATTGCGTGCTGCTCGGGCTTGCGCGGATGAACCGGGTGCTCGAGATCGACACGGTGAACCGCTTCGTCCGGGTCGAGGCGGGTCTGACCAACCTTGCCGTGACGCGGGCGGTCGAGGAGGCGGGCTTCTTCTATGCGCCCGATCCGTCAAGCCAGCTTGCCTGCGCCATCGGCGGCAATGTCGCGATGAATTCCGGCGGGGCGCATTGCCTGAAATACGGTGTGACGACGAACAACCTGATGGGCGTCAGGATGGTTCTCATGGATGGGACCGTCGTTGATCTGGGCGGGCCGGTGTTCGATGCGGGCGGGCTTGACCTCCTGGCGGTGGTCTGCGGCTCCGAAGGCCAGCTTGGGGTCGTGACGGAGGCCACGCTGCGCATCCTGCCCCGCGCGGAAGACGCGCGCCCCGTGCTGATCGCCTTTTCCTCGAACGAGGTGGCGGGCGCATGCGTCAGCGACATCATCCGCGCAGGCGTGCTGCCGGTGGCCATCGAATTCATGGACCGCCCCTGCATCGCCGCCTGCGAGGCCTTCGCGCAAGCTGGTTACCCCGAATGCGAGGCGCTGCTGATCGTCGAGGTCGAGGGCAGCCCGGCCGAGATCGACGACCAGCTGACCCGCATCCGGTCGATCGCCGCGCGCCACGACCCGGTCGAGTTCCGCGCGGCGCGCGATGCCGATGAAGCCGCGCGGATCTGGCTTGGCCGCAAATCCGCATTCGGCGCCATGGGCCAGATCAACGATTACCTCTGCCTCGACGGGACGATCCCGGTCTCGGAACTGTCCGCGGTGCTTGCCGGGATCAGCACGCTTGCCAAGGACGCCGGTCTGCAGGTTGCCAATGTGTTTCACGCCGGAGACGGCAACATGCATCCGCTGATCCTTTACGATGCCAACTCGCCCGGCGAGCTGGAAAAGGCCGAGCGGCTGGGGGCGGACATCCTGCGCCTTTGTGTGGCCGCGGGCGGCTGTCTGACGGGTGAGCACGGGGTCGGGGTCGAGAAGCGGGACCTGATGGAGGTGCAATTCTCGGCCGAGGATATCGAGGCGCAGATGCGGGTAAAGGACGTGTTCGATCCACATTGGCTTCTGAACCCGGCGAAGGTGTTTCCGCTCGGCGCCTCGCGGGCAAGGCGGATCGCGTGATCGCAGTGACGCAGGATGGTGCGGTGCTGCCGCCTGCCATGCCGGCGGATCGAGGCTGCGTGGTCGGGGGGGGGTGCCCCCCCGGCCAGCGGGCCCCCCCCCC
>JAFIEN010000013.1 GCA_020832515.1 Rubellimicrobium sp.
CATGAGCGTCAGCTGGGGCGGCTGAGTGTCCAGCGTGCCGTAGAAATAGATCCGCACGCCCTTTGCAAGCGCCCCGGAATAGTCCCCGATCAGTCCCGCGCCCAACGGATCGAAGGGCGTTGTTGCGTAACTCACGCCTTAGGCATGATTGCCCCTTTCCCCTACGGCGTCAGGCCACGCGGACGATCTCGGCCGTTCCGAGGGCCTCCTGCGATCATCCGGGATGGAACATCTAGGCCACTGCCTCTCCAGCCTCGGCGTTTTCGGCCGCCCAGTTGGCTGCGTCCGCCACAGCTATGGGTGAGGCTGTCGGCACGAGTTTCAGGTAAGCGTCGGTCTCGGAAGCCGGAAGCGCCTCGCTCTGGCTCATTCGATAGAGTGCAAAGAGCACGATCGCGAAGAAGGTGCCGCCGAGCACGATCCAGAAGGCGAACGGGCCAAGAGACTCCATAGCGAAACCCATCGCTATTGGGCCGATGATGGCGCCCAGTCCGAAGGTAAAGACCAGACCGCCCGAGGTTGCAGGCATGTCCTTGGCCGGCACGCTGTCGTTGGTATAGGCCAGCAGCAACGCGTATAGCGGCGTTGTCGTTCCGCCGGCGAAGAAGGCTGCGCCCATGATCGGAATCAGCGGATCAGACGAAAACCAGGCAGGCGGGCTTTGCGACATCCACCCGAACCCGCAGGCCACCGCGCCAAGAAACGCTGTGCCGCAAATCACCTTGCGCCGGTCCAGCCGGTCAGACAGCCAACCGATGGGGAACTGCATCACGAGTGCGCCGCCGAACAGCATCGCCACGAAAAGCGCGATCTGGTTGGCGCTCAAGCCGATCTCGTTGCCGAAAACGGCGCCCATACCCGACTGGCTGGCATAGATGCTGCCCAGCAGGAAGATGCCGATCGTACCAAGCGGCGAGGCTTCGTACAGCGCCTTGAGACCGCCTGGCTTGGCCACCTCGACTGCGGGTGCAGGCTTCACCGACAACAGGATCGGTGCAAAGGAGACGGATACCAGGATCGACGCACCGATGAACAGCGCCGCATTGCCCGCGTCTCCAATCGTAAGAAGGCCCTGTGCCGCGATGATCCCCAGCGTCTGCGCAATCATATAGATCGAAAGCATCTTGCCACGGTTCTCGTTCGTGGTGGCGTTGTTGAGCCAGCTTTCGGCCACGACATAGATGCCCGACATGCAAAACCCGATGATGATGCGCAGAATCGTCCATGTCCAGGGCTCTGGCCAAAGGGTGAAGGCGATCAGGCATGCCGACATGAAACTGCCCAGTGCCGCGAAGACACGCACATGGCCGACCCGCTGGATCAGGACAGGTGTGAAACGCGCCCCAGACAGGAAGCCCAAGAAGTAGCCCGAGGTCACAATCGCCAGCTCCGCAGAGGAGAACCCCTCGATCCCGCCGCGCAGGCCCATCAGCGTGAAGTGCATGCCGTTGCCAAGCATGATGAGTACGATGCCCAGGAGAAGTGCCCAGACAGAGGCGAGCATTCCTGTCATCTGAAGATCCCTTGCTTCTGTGGCGACCCGATTGGTCTTCAAAGGTACCACAAGCTCATGCTGCGAGCGCAATGCTGCAACGCCGCATGGCTTTCGGTTTGCGACATTGGGCAAATCATTCGCTCTGGTGTAACGAATGGCCGCCCACGCGAATGCCGCGTTGCTGCATACCGTCTGACCGAACCGGGGGAATGGGCCGGGTGCGTCGGTATGGCCATCACGGCGAACAGGGTATCTTGCGATCAAGGTGGCGTTGATGATGTGACCGCTCCCCTCTGTGGATCCTCGCAGACCCAAGTGTGGATGCCTCCCGTGATGCACCTTGGCACAAGGATGCCGTCGGGGGGCGGTCACATCATCAGAGCCATTTGCGCCGGCAACATGGTTCCCTGCTTGAAAGGTTCGGCCCGGCAGCGGGCTGACCCGTTCGGGCCATGCGGTTGACAACGCGGGAGGTCGCAAGGCATCGTGGCTCAGGCAGGCGGCCTCCCGATCGTCCCTTGAACGGAGCACCACATGCCAGACGCCAGATATCTGGCGATGACACTGGTCGTCATCGCCGCACCGGCAATGAGCCAATCTGCCTTCGAGCGCGAGACACTGGGCAGCATGTCCGTCGCCATTGGCGACACCGAGACCGAGCTCGAGATCTTCATCGGCCCGCTTCTCGGAGTTTACCGCACACTTGCAGGCTACAACACAAGGTTCGGTGGCGACGGCGGCATCATTTCGATCGAGGCCTTGCAATCCGGGGTGCCGGCCGGCGCGCATCCGATGCAGGGTTCGGTGGTGATGCATCTTGATTTCACTGCGCCCGCGCCACTTGATGCATCCTCACCCCACGATAGCGCAGCAATGTTCTTCGTCGGCGACTGGGTGGACGGTGCCGAAATGCCAGAGCAGGCCTTCGGGAATGCCACCAGCGTTGCCGTTGATCTCGAGCATCTTGAGCTTGCCGAAGGCACTGCCCGCATCGCCGGGTCGGCAAGTGCCCGGATGTGCCCCTATGACATTGTAACGGAAGAGGTTTCCTCCGGATCTGACGCGTGCTTCGATATGTCCGCCCGCTTCGACACGGCGCTGCTGCGTTTCGCGCCTCCCGTACCGGTCGAAGACACATCCGAGGCGGTCGAAGCCGAGGAGGGGCCGATCACGATGGATGTTCTCGGTCAGGTCACAGCGACCCTTGACGGTCAAGAGCGTGAATGGCTGACCATTGCCGGCAGGATCCGCGGGCGCGATGTCGCCAGCGCAAACTGGCAGCGCATCGAGTTCTCGGTGCCCGGTTTCGCCGAGACGTTCGGCGACATCGCCGACGATCTGACCGACGAAGAGCGCGCACAGCTGGACATGCTGGACGGGTTCTTCTCCGACAACAATCCGCTGGCAGGGATCGTCGAGGAACTGACCGGCGAGCCGGCAGGCACTCCGGATGACGTCAGCCTGACGATCAGTGGCCACGATCCTGAGAGCTCCAACATCCTGACCGAACAGGTGCTCTCGCTCGACATCTATCTGACGACCGTCACACCACCTCTCGGCGTTCCGCTTCCGGTCGATGTGACCTTCTTCGTCGAAGCCTCGGACAGCTTCATTCCGGCCGTGTTCTATGTCTCGGGCGAGGATGGGACCGAGGCAAGCGTTACGTTCGAGGCGCTCGACCTCACGCCCGGAGGCGGGCATGCCCGGGGCACATTTCAAGCCACGCTGTGCAGGATGGAGGGCGCACGCCTCATGGACGGTGCGGACCTGTCGGATTGCATGCCGGTCGAAGGCAGCTTCGATACCGCCCTGATCGAGGAAGAGGCACAGCCAGACTGATCCGATGAACCTGCGCGCCTGCCATATCCTGTTTGCTGCAAGCCTTCTTGCCGCGCCTGTGGCAGCACAGCTTACCATCGAGATCCCGCGCGAGCATGTCGAGGGGTTGCCCGACATGCCGGACCTGCCGGTTCCGGACATCAATCCCGATCTGTCTTCGCTTGATGATCTGCTGCGCTCGATCGAAGAGATCGGGCGGCTTGACTGGGCAGGGACACTTCCCGAGGCTGTGGCCGAATTTGTGCTTGGCGCCTCGCCCTTCGATGCGCAGGTGCAGGTCGTCTGGGAGATGCAGGCCACCCGCAACTGGACCGAGACGGTCTCGGGTAGCGGCGTACTGAACGTGATCGACCAGACCGTGCTGGGCAATGCGAGGGGCCGACAATTGCACGCCATTCTTGACACCCCGGCGCGCGACTGGCCTTTTCATCTTGCGGCATTCGTGCCCGACAGCGCTCCACCCATCGCCAGCATCGTGTTTACGGGTCCGGGTGACGGTGACTCGGACGGCGGGACGGGCTTTTCGCAACTTTCGAACCACATGTTCGAGTCTGACAGAATTCTGGGCTTTTCCTCACCCGGAGGGATGCAGGCGGGCAGTTTCGACGGCACGGTGGATGCCGATTTCTCGGGCAGGTTCCTCTACACCCAGGTCGATGGAGGGCGCATCCGGGTCAACAGTTCCGGCAATGGTTACCGGATCGGGTTCTGGGCAAGGGTTCGCGAGTTCGACAGTGCCAGCCGCGCGCCCACGGGGCGCACAGCCGAACTGCGCGGATGGATCTGCGAGGCAGCGGCCTTTGAGGCTGACCCGGACTATTGCATTTACGACGACTTCCAGCTTGTCGACCACACACCCCCGAGCGAAAGGGTGAATGTGAACCCCGAGCATCCGGCGGTGACCGTCACCTTCAGCGATCCGGTGAACATTCCAAGCCTTGCCGCCGGGTTTTCGCTTTTCACGGCTGGTGCAGACGGGGAAAGGATCGAGGTTGCGGGGGAATGGCGGCACGCGCCCTATCCGGGCGCCTGGCGCGAGGATGCCGCGCAACGGCTGGCCCTGATCGCACCGGAGCCGTCGCAGACCACCTGTTCCGACCGCAATCGTTTCGGTCTTGCCACGCATGACTGGCCATCGCTGGCACCCTATGCCGATCCGCAGGAATACGGTTTCCACCCCACCACCCCCCTGCGGCCGGGCACGATCTACGAGGCTCGTGTCGCGGGCGGGCAGAATGGCGTGCGTGCGCTGAACGGCGACGAATACCTTGCCGAGGATCACGTCTGGCGTTTCTCGACCCTGCTTCAGCTTGATGAGCAATCGCCTGATCGTGTCGACGGCCCGCTTCATCTGCGAGTCTTTCAGACTGTCCGCGACCCGGCACTGATCACCGACAAGCCAGTGCTGACCCGGCTTTATCCCGATTGGTCCCCGCATGGCGACATCGCGCCCGACTGGCAGCCCGAGCGGTTCGACTTCGAGCTTGCCCTGTCCGAGCCGCATCCACACGGGATCGGGCAGCGCGGCGTGTCGATGCGGGCCAATCGGCGGGCGTGGATCGAACCGCAATCCGCCTTCGGCGAGGATGACTGGGTGCAGGCCCACCAAAGCGTCAATTTCTTCGGCTGGCTGCCCCAGGCGGGTGGTCCCGACATGCTTGAGATTGTCGCCTGTCCCTATGCCCCGTTCCCGCATGCGCTTGAAGCGGCCGAGATCCGGCACGAGCATCCGATCAGGATCTGGGACCACGATCCCGGCGATCTGAACTTCTACTACGTGATCGCCGAGATCGGCGCCTGGGCGGCAGAGTGGGAACAGATCGACGCTGTCCTGATGGAGCTGGAGAGGGACCTTGCAGGCCTCGTGATGCTGGAGGCAAGGGGATTGGCCCGGCAGACCGTGACCACGTTCCGGGGCGTGCTTGACGACCTTTGGCAGGGCCAGATCGAGGCGCGGGATGTCGGCAGGCGGCTGGCTGACGACCTGTCAGAGAGCCTTGGCGGATATCTGGATCCGGACGGAGATCTGGATCGCGTCATCACATCGGCTTCCGATCGGCTGCGGCGGCTTCTCGAGCAGCTGAACGAGATCGAGGGCGGGATCTCGGAGGCTGACCGGCGCAGGATCACCCAGACGCTTCTGCTTGCCCAGGAATATGCACCGCAGTTCCTTCCCTACCGGTCGGCAAATGCACATGCGACCGGGATCACGTTTGGCGGCCTGGACCTTATCCTGGCCAGCCTTGTCGATCCCCGCGCTGCAGTCCGCAGTATGGCGGGAGATGTGGGCGGCCCCTGGCAGGGTGACCGGGAACTTGGCCGGCGGATCAGGATCGCGAACTACATCCGCATGTTGCAGCGCATGGCCCTTGATCATGTCGGCCCTGACGATTTCATCGTCGTCGTCCTGCCCGACGGGTTTCTGGTCGACGGGAAGGTGGGGCTTGCGATCACTGAACTGGAGTCACACCTCTACAAGGGGTTTTTCGACTACCGGACGCGCGCCGTCGTCATGGCGATCCAGTATGACGAGATCCTCGATGCCGACATGATTGCGACCGGGCTGGTGCATGAGTTCGGCCATGCCCTGTCGCTGCCACATCTTCCGGGGATCGCGACGCCGACCTGGCGGCGTGATCCGGGGATCACCGGTTTTCGTCTGGCGCCGTCCGGCCTTCACGGATGGAACAAGTCCTATGTCGAGGGCAATGCCGAGGACCCCGAGATCCTTCGCTCGCTCATGTGGCCGAACCTTCAGCCCTCCGGTTCGGTCTGGATGTCCGAGGGTGAATACGAACAGGTGCAGCGCGCGATCGAAGCAGGTTTCGGTCAGCGCGCGGCCTTGTTCGAGCGGCCCCCGATCCGGACAGCGCAAGCTACGGCCGAGAACCGGACCGATGCGTCAGACCCGCCCGGTGAGTGGCTGATCGTGACCGGTCTGATCGGCCCGGACGGCGCAGGTGTCGTCGTCGATCCGCTGCGGCTACGAAGCGCGCCGCCGTCGTCAGATCACGGGGACTATCGCGCCGAACTTCTTGACGCCGAGGGGTATGTCCTGCGCAGCATCGCCTTCGACCCTATGCCGCGCCACCTCGACCGTGCACAGGCGCTTTTGCTGGGGGGGCAGGGGCCCGACAACCCGCTTCTGTGGCCCGAGTTCCGCCTGGCCCTCGACCCGCATCCCGGCGCCGCCGCTCTTCGTATCAGCGAAGGATCGCGCGAGCTTGCGTTGATGGCACCGCCGGGATCCCCGCCACGCCTTGTGGTCGAAGCGGATGAGCCTATCCGGATCGGGCGTGATGATCAGACGATCCGCTGGTCGGCATCGGCTGACGGGCCGGTTCACTTCGATGTTGAATATTCCGCGACCGGGGCCGCGCCCTGGATGCCGCTGGCGGTCAACCGGAGGCAAGCTGAGATCACCGTTTCGGCCGAAGATCTGATGCCGGGACCCCGCCCGCATCTGCGCATCACCGCGCAATCCGGGCTTCATGCAACCCGAGAGTTGGTACCGGTCCGGCTGCAAAGCGCCCCGTTGCCCGTGTCGGTGGACCTGCCCGATCCGGTAGGCGCGTTGCAGGGCGTTCCGCCGACCCTGCGCTTTGCCACCGACATTTCGCCGGAGGCGCTTGACGCGCATCTGTCTCTTGTCGATCCGACGGGTGCCCCTGTCGAGATGAAGGTCCTTCATCTGGGCGCACTGCGCATGGTCAGTCTGCTGCCGATGGAACCGATGGCACCGAATACGACCTATTCGGTCAGGCTGGATGAGGGCCTTTCTGACAGATTCGGCAACAGGCTGGAGCAATCTGTGACCTGGGATTTCCGGACGGCAGGTCCCTGAGCGTTGCGGCGATGACCGACGCGTCAGGCAAGGTTCGTGTGATCGCCCGTCTACAGACCGACCACCCCTTTTGGGCCCGGGGCGCCAGCAGGTAGCTGAACAAGCCCGCGATGCGGACGCCAAGATGTGCCGCCAAGCGGCATCATGATCCCCTGCCGGGATCAGGGACGCTGGGCGCCGGTCGCGGCGGTATAGACCAGATAGACCGAGGTGGTCGCCGTGATGAACAGCCGGTTCCGTCGCGGCCCGCCGAAGGTCAGGTTCGCCACCCGCTCGGGCACGAGGATCTTGCCCAGAAGCGTGCCGTCGGGGGCGAAGATGTGGATCCCGTCCTCGGCCGAGGACCAGAGATTGCCATTGGTATCGCAGCGCATCCCGTCGGGCAGGCCGTTGTCGATGGTGGCAAAGACCTCGCCCCCCGACAGGCCCGCATCGGTCACGCGAAAGCGGCGGATGACGGAGGGGACCGAGGCATCGTGGCTCGATCCGCTTTCGGCGATGTAGAGCAGGCTTTCGTCGGGCGAGAAGCACAGCCCGTTCGGCTGGACGAAATCGCTGACGACGGGCGCCAGCGCGCCGGAGGCCGGATCGATCCGGAACACATGGTGCGCCTCCTGTTCGGGATCGGCGCGATAGCCTTCGTAATCCGACAGGATCCCGTAGGTGGGATCGGTGAACCAGATCGAGCCATCCGATTTCACCACCACATCATTGGGCGAATTGAGCCGCTTGCCGCCCCAGCTGTCGGCCAGCACGGTCAGGCTTCCGTCCGCTTCGGTCCGGGTCACGCGCCGCCCGCCGTGTTCGCAGCTGACCAGCCGCCCCTGAAGATCGCGGGTATGCCCATTGGCAAAGTTCGACGGCTCGCGAAAGACCGAAGCCCCCTGTCCGGGCGTCCAGCGCATGATCCTTTCGTTGGGAATGTCCGAAAACAGCAGGCAGCCGTGATCGGCGAACCAGACCGGCCCCTCGGTCCATTTGCAGCCCGAGACGATCTGCTCGAGCGGCGTATAGAGCACGGCACAGTCAAGGAAGCGCGGATCGCGCATGTCGTAGCAGGGTTGGGACATGGCGGACTCTCCTCAGGCGGCCGTCCTGCCGCGGGCACTGGCGGCAAGGATCACGGCGATGATGATGAAGCCGGTCAGGATCAGACGCGGCCCGGCCCCGAACCCATAGGTGTTGAGCATCGAGACGACAAGGAACAGGAACAGTGCCGCCCCCCAGATCCCCGGCACATTGGAATTGCCCCCCGCAACCGAAGACCCGCCGATCACGACGACGGCGATCGACACGAGCAGGAATTCCGCCCCCATGTTCAGCGCCGCCCCGCCCGAGAAGCAGGACAGCAGGAACCCGCAAAGGCCAGCCAGCGTGGCGCACAGGACATAGGTCGCCAGCCGCACCCCCTCGACCGGGATGCCGGCGCGGCGGGCTGCGGGTAGGCTCTGGCCGATCGCGCTGATCCGCCGGCCATGGCCCGAGCGTTCCAGCAGGACCCAGGCGGCTATGGTCAGCAGGCCCGCCACGATGGCTACATTCGGCACGCCCCAGAGGGTGCCCGTCGAAAACGAGGCCAGCGACTCGGGCGGCTTCACGCGCAGGCCTCGGTTCGTCCAGATCGCGGTCGATTGCACGATGAAGGACAAGGCCAGCGTGGCGATGATCGGGGGAATTCTGAGTGCCCGGATCAGCGTGTAGTTCAGCACCCCCACGCAGGCGCCGATGCCCAGTGCCACAAGGATACCCGGCAGGATCATCGCCTCCTGCCCGTCCATCAGCTTGAGCGAGACCGTCCCCGCCAGCGTCATGGTCGCGGGGATCGACAGGTCGATATTGCCGGGTCCGAGGGTGATGACGAACATCTGTCCCAGCCCCACGATGACCGAGAAGGCCGCGAAGGTGAACGCCGCCTGAGCAAGGCCTGCGGCCGACGCCCCCGCCGTGGCGGCGATGGTGATGCCAAAGACGGCCACGGCGGCGATCCATGCCCAGAGCCACGGCCGGCTTGCGGTCATGCGCAGGAAGGTCATGCCCGCATCCTCCGCCGCTCCATCGCGTCAAGGCCAAGGCGCAGCGCCAGAACAAGGATCAGGATCGCGCCCTGCGCGCCGATCTGCCAGTCGGGGGACAGCCGCAGGAAGGACAGGAACGACCCCGCAAGGGCCAGTGTCAGCGCCCCCACCACCGCGCCCACGGCCGAAACGCGTCCGCCCACGAATTCGCCCCCGCCGAGGATCACGCCAGCGATGGACAACAGCGTATAGCGCAGGGCGATATTCGCATCGGCCGCCGTGGTCAGCCCGACCAGTGCCATGCCGGCCAGCACGGCGAACAACGCCGCAAGCGCATAGGCCGCCGCCCGGGCCCTCAGGACCGACCACCCCGCCCGCGCGACCGAACGCTCGTTGCCGCCGACCCCCCGGATCAGCACCCCGAGCGTCGAGCGCGCGATGATCAGATGGGCCACCAGTGCGATCAGGACGCTGGCGACGATGGCCATGGGCACGAAAGGCGGGCGCACGGTCATCAGGCTGCGGATCCAGTCGGGGGCCGCTCCGCCGGGCGAGGGCAGGATCATCACGGCCAGGCCGGTCCAGACGAAGCTCATTCCCAGGGTGACGACGATGGCCGGCAACTGCCTGACGTGGATGATCACGCCAAGGGCGGCATAGGCCCCGATCGAGGCCAGCAGGATCAGCGCGCCGACCAGAGGCGCATCGTTCAGGAAGGTGGCCGTCACGCAAGCCACGAAACTGACGAAGGCGCCCATCGACAGGTCGAGGTCATTGA
Organism: Rubellimicrobium sp.; assembly: GCA_020832515.1. Lineage (GTDB taxonomy): Bacteria > Pseudomonadota > Alphaproteobacteria > Rhodobacterales > Rhodobacteraceae > JAFIEN01. Next base: position 9,972 of record JAFIEN010000013.1, read on the forward strand.
CCGAAATGATGAACATCTGCGCCAGCGTCGCCAGCGCGATGGGCACGGCAAGATTGAACAGAAGGTTCAGGCCCGAATAGGTCATCGCGCGGGGCTGCAGCCAGAACACCCCGGCCAGAAGGACCGCAAGCGCGAGAAACGGCACGGCAAGGCGGATCATGTCGGGGGTCAGTCTCATGCCGCCCCCAGGAACGAAGCGGCCAGGATCGCCTCTTCGGTGATCGACGCACCTGTCAGTTCGGCCACGATGCCGCCATCCCGAAAGACAAGGACACGGTCGCAAAGCTCCATCTCCTCCATCTCGGTGGAATACCAGACGAAGGAGCGGCCCTTTTCCGCCTCGGCGCGGATGATCTCGTAGACTTCCTGCTTGGTGCCCACATCCACCCCCCGCATCGGATCGTCCATCAGTATCAGAGGCGCCCGGGTCAGAAGCGCGCGGGCGAACAGCACCTTCTGCTGGTTCCCGCCCGACAGCGACAGGATCGGCAGGCCCATGTCGGGCGTGCGGATGCCGATCCGGGCTTTCCAGTCGGCGGCGGCGCGGTCTTCGGCCTCGGGTTGCACAAGACCACGACGCAAGAGGTCGGGCAGGGCACCGACGGTCAGGTTGCGGCGGATCGACCAGAGGTCGAACACGCCGTCGAGGCGTCGGTCGCCCGCGACATAGGCGACCTTCGGATCGGCATGGGCGCGCCATTCCGGGGAAAGCCGACCGTGCAGCGCGCGCAACAATTCGGTCTGGCCATGGCCCGCAAGACCGGCCAGCCCCACCACCTCGCCCCGGGAAATCTCGAAGGGCAGGCCGACCGCCGGGGCATGGGTCAGGATCACCTCGCCCCGCCCCTTGCCCTCAAGCCGCCGTGCCTGTTCGCGCCCGGCCGTTCCCATCGCGGTGACGAGCCCGGCCTGAGTGAATTCGGCCGCCGGCCTGTCGGCCACGACGCGGCCATCCTTCATCACGACGATGCGGGTGGCGGTATTCAGGATTTCCGACAGGATATGCGAGATCAGGATCACCGTCCCGCCCGCGGCGACGAAGCGGCGGACATGGTCCAGAAGCTGCCGCGCGATCCCGGCGTCGAGGGACGAGGTCGGCTCGTCCAGGATCACGATGCCGGGCGGCGTGCCCGCGTCGCAGAAGGCCAGCGCGATCTCGACCATCTGCCGCCTCGCGATGGGAAGCATCGACACCGTTGCCCGGGGGTCTATCCCGTGGCCGGGAAAGATCTCGTCCAGCGTCTTGCTCACAAGGGCCCGCGCGCGCGCCCGCCAGGCCCCGCCGGCCAGACCCTCGTGCATCAGGCGCGCGTTTTCTGCGACGGTGAGGTTCGGGCAAAGCGACAATTCCTGAAACACGCACCGCAACCCCAGCGCGCGCGCCGTGGCCACATCCCAGCCAGCGGTCTGCACAGCCGCCTTGCCGGACACCTCGACCCGGCCTTCCTGTGGCACGAGGCCGCCGTTCAGGATGCCGACGAGCGTGGATTTTCCGGCCCCGTTATGCCCCACAAGCCCGATGCATTCGCCCGCAGACAGGGCAAGGCTCACGCCGTCCAGTGCGACTACCTCGCCGAACCGCACCCGGGCGTCGCTGACCGACAGGATCGGCGTCTGTTCGTTCATGCCTGCATGCCTCGGCTTCCGGGGGGCCGCGCCTGCCCGAAGGCAAGTCCGGCCCCCCGGGTTCGGGAGAACTGCGTTACATCGCGCCCGCGATGACCTCCTGGGCATCCTCGAGCGTGTACTCCACATTCGCCACCCCGCCGACGGGCGTATTGGCAAGATCCTCGGCAAGGCTGTCCTGCGTGATCGCCAGGAACGGCACCACCAGTTCCTTTGGCACCTCGTTGCCGTCAAGGATCTGCTGTGCGACCCAGAAGGCCAGGGTCGAGACACCCGGCGCGATCGAGACCGACATCGTCTCGTAGCCATTGGCCGCCTTCTGTTCGGACCACCACAGCAGTTCGTCCTGACGGTTGCCCATGATGATGATCGGCGTGTCCCGCCCGGCGGCCGCGATGGCCTGCGCCGCGCCGTAGCCGTCGCCGCCCTGCGTGACGACGCCGACGATCTCGGGCAGCGAGGGCAGGATCCCCGCAACGGCCCGCTGCGCCACATCCTGCGCCCAGTCGCCATGGACCGAACCGACGATCTCGAACTGCGGGTGCTCGGCCACGCCGGCATGGATCCCGGCCGAGATCTCGTCATCCACGAAGACGCCGGCAAGGCCCCGGATCTCGAGAAGGTTGCCACCGTCCGGCAGATGCTCGGCCAGATATTCGATCTGCACGCGACCCATCTCGTGGAAGTCCACGGCGATGCGCCAGGCGCAGGGCTCGGTCACGATGCCGTCGAAGGACACGACGACGATACCCGCATCGCAGGCTTCCCTGACCGCGCCGTTCAGCGCCGTGGGCGAGGCGGCGTTCACCACGATCGCGTCATAGCCCTGCAGGATCATGTTCTGGATCTGGGCAGCCTGTTCGGTGGCCGAATTCTCGCCCGTGGTAAATGCATCGGCCGCGGCGACCACGCCTTCGGCCACGGCGGGCCCGGTCACGGTTTCCCAGCTGGTCAGCATCGCCTGCCGCCACGAGTTTCCGGCATAGTTGTTCGACAGCGCAATCCGGCTGTCACTGGTATCGGCCACGGCCGGCACGGCCATCAAGCCAAGCGCAGTGCCAAGCCCGGCACCAAACGCGGTCGTCAACAGGATCTTCCTGGTCATCGACATTCCTCCCCTGATCGGCGGTGCGCGGGGCGCCGCCGCATGTCTGTGGGCGGGCTCCTCTTCCCGCTGGGGCCAGAGTGGCGCTGACACAGGCGCAAACGCCAGTGCCAGACCGGCAGCACGTTTGCGCCTTCGCGCAGCAAGCCCTGCGGGAACCCGCAAATTGCTGGCAGCCTCCGCTCTTGGCGACGGAGGCGCTGCGAGGCATGATCGCATCAGCGAGGAGGGCCAGGGAGGAGGGTTCGTCTCATGTCGACCGGTCGCCGCGCGCCGCGCCTGAACCAGTTTTTCCGGATCTCGCGGCTTCTGGCGGGGCAGCTCGATTTTCAGTCGGCGATCCGCGCCGTATCGGCCGAGATCGCGCGGATCGTGCCGCATGATCATCTGGACGTCTGCATTCTGGGATCCGACGGCAGGGTCCATACTGCCTATGAGTCCGGCATAGACACGGCCTGGGGCGGGCGGCCCGAGGCGCCGGTCGAGTTCAGCCCGATCTGTCCGCTTCTCAGGGGCGAGGTCGACCACATCCTTGCCGATGACGCGACAACCGATCCGCGGTTCCATTTCGAGGGGGCTTTCACCACCCCGATCCTTGAACACCAGCTGCGGGCCCGGATACACCTGCCGCTGATCGTGCATGGCGAGGTGATCGGCTCTCTCAACTGCTCGCGTCATCAGGCAGGCAGTTACGGGCCCGAGGATGTGCGCAACGCCCGCTATGTGGCAGAGCTGCTCTCGCCCTATTTCTATGCGCTGCGCGCCCAGCAGCAGGCCCGCCAGTCCGCCATTGTCGAGGCCGAGGCCCGCGCCAGAGAGGAAGGGCTGCGCCAGGGCGCGCTGCGGCTGACCGAGGCGCTGGAGGCAGAGCGCCAACGGATCGGTATGGACCTGCACGATCAGACCTTGGCCGATCTGACCCGGCTTGCCCGCCGGATCGACCGCCTGACCCAGACGCCCCGGATCGACCCGGCCGAGGTGGTGCAGCTTGGCGACAGTCTGCGTCGCAACATGGCAGCGCTGCGCCAGATCATCGAGGAGGCACGGCCGACCGTGATGCAGCTGTTCGGCTTTGCCCAGGCAGTGGAGCATCACCTCGACCGGGCGGCACGCGACGGCGCGGCGGGCGTCAGGACGACTTTCGAGGACCAGAGCCACGGGACGTTGGACAGGTTGCCATCGGCGCTGGCCGTCGCCCTGTTCCGGATCGTGCAGGAAGCGGTGAACAATGCCGTCAGCCATTCCGGTGCCGGCAAGATCGCGGTCCTTCTGTCGCTCACTGACGGCGGCACGGTCCGGCTCCTCGTCAGCGATGACGGCCGGGGCCTGCAGGCCGGGCCATCCTCCGGTGGCTCGGGGCTCGAGAACATGCGCACACGCGCGCGGCTGATCGGGGCCCAGCTCAGGATCGGGCCCGGCCCCGGCGGGCATGGCACCACGGTCGAGGTCCTGTTGCCGGATGCCGGTGTGCTGGCCCCGGCGCATCCCGCCCCCGCCGGAGCGGCAGTCCCATGAAGGTGCTGATCGTGGAGGATGACCCGCTGCACCGCGCCTATCTTGCCGATGCCGTGCGCGAGGCGCTGCCCGAATGCGACGCCCTGATCGAAGCGGCAAGCGGTGCCGAGGGCGAGGCCCTGTCGCGCAGCACCCCCGAGGCCTGCATCGTCATGGATCTGCAGATGCAGCCGCGCACCGGTATCGACGCCGCGCGGACGATCTGGCGGGAACGGCCGATGACCCGGATCCTGTTCTGGTCGAACTATGCCGACGAAGCCTATGTCCGCGGCGTGAGCCGGATCGTGCCGCCGGGCGCGGCCTATGGCTATGTGCTCAAATCCGCGTCGGACGAGAGGCTGAGACTGGCCCTGCGGGGCATCTTTCTTGAAAACCAATGTGTCATCGACGGCGAGGTCCGCGGCACGCAGCAACGGGGTATGGTGCCCGCCGTCGCGCTGACCGAGGCGGAATACGAGATCCTGCTGGATATCGCGCTGGGCCTGACCGACCGCTCCATCGCCGCGCGGCGGGGCCTGTCGCTCCGGTCGGTGCAGAACCGGCTGCAGTCGATCTATCTCAAGCTGGGGATCCATGCGGAAACCGCAGGGCCCGCCGAGGTCAACCTGCGCGGTCGCGCGGTGGCGGTGGCCCTACTGCGGCGCCTCCTGAATCTGCCGGCGCTCGAGCGGGCCGAGGCGGAGCATGCCGACTGGAGCGCCCGGCGGAGTTGAAGGCGCCGCCGTCAGAGCTGCGGCAGGTTTTCAGATGTCGATCCGGATCCTGGTGACGCCATGCCGGCCCGCCGCACGCGACATTGCCTCGGACAGGCAGTCCAGCGGATAGGTGGCCGAAAGCAGCTTCAGCGGCACGATCTGCCCGCGCGCCATCAGCGCCTGCCGGAGGGGATGGGTCTGAAAGACAAACTTCTCCGGCCCCTGCGCATTGTTTCAATTGATCCGCCTGATGGTCTTGATGGTCATCTGGTTCAATCGCGACTGGCAGCGAAATACGCCTGCAGCCTTGCGGTTGAGTGCGTCGGCAGAGCTGCATCATGATACCCTGCCAGGATCATGGCACGCGAACACCATCGTGCCGCTATTTGCTGCAACCTGCCATGACGGACTCGAGCAAGGAAAGCTGCAAGTGCGGCTGGCACCCTCCGCGGTCAGTCGTCGGGTAGATTTTCGCGGAAGATGACGGCAATCCGCGGCGGCACGGGCACATGGGACGTGCCCCGGGCAGTGGCGGCGAGCGTCGCCAGCGCCTCGCGCGCCTCGACGCGGGGATTCTGATCGATCACTGCATCCAGGGTTCCATCTAGCAATAGCGATTTGTTCCCAGCGGTGGCATCATGGCCCACGAACAGCACCGAGGCGGCGCGGCCCGCCTCTTTCAGGGCCTGTCCAATGCCTGAATTGCCAGCACCGATGTTGTATATGGCAGCAAGATCAGGGTGACGATCCAGCAGGATCAGCGCCTCGGCCCGGGCCTTTGCGCGATCGTCCAGCATCTCGCGCAATTCGACGATCTGTAAATGAGGAAATTCCTCATGCAGGATGTGGCGGAAGCCCATCTCGCGTTCCTGGTGCCCGCGATAAGACAGCGATCCCGCGAACAGCGCGACTTTTGCCTGCCTGGCCTCTCCCAAAAGCCGCCCCATGACATAGCCGGCAAGGCGGCCCGCCTGACGGTTGTCGATGCCGACATATGCAATGCGCGGCACGTTATGGATGTCGGAAACAAGCGTCACGACCTTCTTGCCGCGAAGAGCGAGGTCGCGGATCGCCTGCCGGACTAGGGGATGGTCCAGCGCGACAAGGCCCACGCCGTCGGTCCGGTCGTCCATCTCTTGCAGGAACGCGGCGAGAGTTCCGGGATTGAATCCCTCGATCTGGTCGAGCGTGACGATCGTGTCCCCGCGCGCTGCGCCCTGCCTTTCGATCTGACCAGCAAGTTCGGCCATGAAGGCATTAGGCCCCGCCGGCAGCACGAAGCGCAGCCGGGCCGGGGGCATGACGGCGGCGCTGGGGTCCGAGACGTCGGTGACATAGCCTAACCGTCGCGCGGCATCGAGGACCATCTCGCGCGTGCGGAAGCGGACGCCGTCCCGGTTGTTCAGAACGCGGTCCACTGTCGCCGGTGATACCCCGGCGGCCTTGGCGATGTCCTGCAGTGTCACACGCATGGTCATGATCCGATGTTTTAGTCCGCTCAGGCGGTGCCGCCAAGGGATGTAGATCCGCTGGTCGGGATCCACGCAGCGGTTGCACCGGCCGCTATCGTCCGCGCCTGCCTCGATAGGCCCTTTCGTGTGATCGACCGCGTCTGAGGCTCGGCGGCACGGTCTGTAATACGGCAGCATCCGTCGATTCTACCCTGTCGTCCGGCCTGACCTTTCCGCGTGAACAGATCCGCACGGCGGCATCTCGCAACCTCAAACCCGCAGTCCCTGATGAGCTTTACTGATGTCCTTGACCCCGCGCCTTCTACCGGTCTGCACAAGTGCCTGATTCCCCGGCCCACTGGCCGCTGCACCTCTTCTGCCGCCCTCACTTGGCCGAGAGGATGTGCAATAATCTGATTCAAAAGGCATTTTTTGTTCATGATGGTCGCAGCCTCCTCGCGACGGCGGATAGGGGTTGGCCGCTGTACTGACAATAGAACGTTTTTGAACATCTTTTGTCATCATAATTTACATCATTTTCTGATTGACCCGATTGCTGGAATCTCCGAAGACTGAGGCTGGAGCGGGAGGAGACGCGCTCCGAGGGAGGAAACGACAATAACCAAACGGACGCGTTTTTCGCGGCGACAGGTGCTGTCCGCCGGAGCGAAGGCCGCCATTTATGGCAGTGCCATCGGCATCGCCCCCCGCTGGATCCGTCCCGCCTGGGCGGCCGAGCTGGCGCCGGGCATGATCGGGGGCCCGACCGGGTTCGACGGCGCGGAGCGCTATCAATACGGACCCGACACGCCCGAAGGCCGCGCGGTAGAGGCAGCCCGCGCGCTCAAGGCCAGCGGTCAGGCACCCGAGCGGATCCTGATGGGCTTGTCCGACGGGTCCATCGGTCAGTTGACCCAGCCCTTCCCTGATGGCGCGCCCAGCATCAAGGAGCTGTGGGAGCGCGAGACGGGCATAATGATCGACATTGTGGGCTTGCCCAACGGGCAGGAATTCACTCGCGTCATGCAGGACATCTCGACCCGTGCGGGCGGCATGGACATTTATTCTGTCGAGTGGAACCGCCTGGGCGATCTGGCCGAGTCCGGCGGGATCATGAACCTTGACGATTTCGTCGCCGAGCACCGCCCCGAATGGGACGATCCCGTCGACGGCTATGTCAACGGCGCGCAAGGCGTGGCGCTGCTTAACGAATACCGGGGGTCGTCCTACGGGGTCAGCCTGGACGGGGATTTCCAGACTTGGGTCTACCGGACCGACCTCTTTGGCGACGATGCCGAGCAAAACGCCTTTCGCGACCAGTTCGGCTATGACCTTGCCCCGCCCCGTACCTGGGCCCAGTTGAACGACATTGCCGGCTTCTTTCACCGTCCTGACCAAGGGCTGATCGGATCGTCGGACCTGCGCAATCAGGGCTGGGGCTATACCAACTGGTACCAGCGCTACTGCTCAATGGCCGCGCCCAACCAGTTCCTGTTCGACGACGACGCCACCCCGCTCGTCAATTCCGAGGCGGGCTTCCTTGCAACGCAGGATTACGTCGCTTCGCTCGGGCATCATTCGGCCGATGCGATCTCGTGGGGCTGGCCAGAACAGTATGGCAACTTCGCCCAGGGCGGTGCGGCGATGACCTGCGCCTTCTCGAACCTTCCAAAGTTCCTCGACAATCCGGCGAACGAAGGGTCGCAGGTGACGGGTCTGATCGGGTCGATGCTGCCGCCCGGAACCCAGCACGGAGACGGGATCGTGTCGCGGTCGGTCCTGTGGTTCTCGCTGACCGGCATGGTCAGCAGCCAGTCGCAGCATCCGGAAGTGGCCTATCTGCTTCTGCAATGGCTGGGATCGGCGCGGATTTACTCGTGGATGACGGCCAATCCGGGCGGCTATCTCGACCCGTTCCGGCTGTCCTGCTTCGCGGATCCGCTGGTCCGGCAGACCTATCACGCCTACCACATGGACAATGTCCGCGAAACGGTGGCCCGTACGGTGCCGACGATCAACTACCCGGGGGCGACCGCCTTCCATAATGCGCTGGACGAAAACTTGATGGCGGCGTTGACCGGGGCCAAGACGGCTGAACAGGCGATGGCCGATACCGAAACGACCTGGAACCAGATCGTGCGCCGCACCGGGCAGGACAAGATCGCCGAGGCGATCAAGTCCAACAAGCCTGCCTGGCCGACAGTGGTGGACCCCGCCTGACACTTCCCAAACGGGGCGGCCCGTGCCGCCCCGTGCCCCCACGCGTGCACCTGACCTTCCGACCCGAGGCAAGATGACCCGATCACCGGTGTTCGAGACCTTCCGATACGCGGCGATCCTGCTGGCACTGGCGATCACGCTGGTGCCCATCATTTGGATGACGTCGATGGCGTTCAAGCCGGTGTCCGAGTGGCAGGCGACCGGAGCCGACCTGACGTGGATCCCGAAGCGCCCGACCTTCGAGAACTTCCGCTATCTCTTTGGCCAAAGCGAGACCACGCTGATCGTGGCGCTGGAACGAACGGCGACGAAACCGATCCTTGCCTCGCTTCTGTCGGCCGGCTTCGGAACGCTGATCGCGATGGGGGCGGGCACGGCTGCCGCCTATGGGCTGTCGCGCTTCGGGTCAGGGGGAAACTTGCCGCTGGCCCTGATCCAGCTGCGTCTGTTCCCGCCGATGGCGGTCATGATCCCGGTCATGATGATGTGGGCCTTCCTGTCTCTCATGGATACCTGGTGGGGGCTGGCGCTGATCTACGGGATCGTCACGCTGCCTTTCGCCTTCTGGCTGATGAAGACCTTTTTCGACGAGATGCCGCGCGAGATCGAAGAGGCGGCCCTGGTCGAGGGCTGCACGCGGCTCCGGGTCTTTCTCAAGATCACCTTGCCGATGATGCGGGCGCCGCTGGCTTCGGCCACGCTGTTCGTCTTCATCCTTAACTGGTCCGACTACCTGATCGCGCTCCTTCTGACCACGCGGCAGTGGGTGACGATCCCGGTCTACATGTCGTCGCTGGCCTCGTCGATGACAGGGCAACTTTACGGAGCCAAGGCCGCGCTGGGCCTGATCGCGGCGGTTCCGCCGGTAATCCTGGGCATCATGATCCAGCGCCATCTCGTGCGAGGTCTGACCTTCGGGGCGCTGAAGCAATGAGCGTGACCGACACCCCGCCCGCGCCACCCCCGACCGCTGCGAGCGTCCCGGCCGACGCGGTGCGCCTCGGCCACTGGCTGACGCTTCCGGCGCAGATCCTGATCCTGTTCATCGCGGTCTTTCCGATCCTGATGCAGCTCTACATCTCGCTGACGGACTGGTCGCCACTTTCGGGCCGCCCCTGGCCGCGCGCGTGGGAGCTGTGGAACGGATTTGCCAATTATGCCGACCTGATGTCGGACCGTCGCCTCTGGAGTGCGGTCGGGCGCACGGCGCTGGTGATGATCGTCTGCGTACCGGTGCAATTCTTCCTTGGCCTTGGCCTTGCGATGCTGTTCGTGGACGATTTCCGCGGCAAGCGGCTGTTCTATTCCATTCTCATTATGCCGATGATGGTGGTGCCAGCGGTCGCCGGATACATGTTCTTCATGCTGTTCCAGTCGGGCGGCCCGATCAATGACATCTTTGGTACGCTGATTGGCAGGCCCGTCGTTATCGCCTGGCTGTCGGACCCGACGCTGGCGTTGGTCGCGGTGATGATCGCCGACATCTGGCAGTGGACGCCGCTCATGTTCCTGATCCTTCTGGCGGGTCTGGTGGGTGTGCCCGACGACCAGATGAAGGCCGCGACGCTTCTGGGGGCGAATGCCTGGCAGAGGTTCCGCACCATCGCGTTGCCCCGGATGAAGACGATAATCATCATCGCGCTGGCGATCCGAGTGATCGAGAACTTCAAAATCTTCGACACGCTCTACATCATGACATCTGGCGGGCCCGGCGTCGCGACCGAGACAATTAGCGTCTACATCTACAAGGTCACCACGCAGGACCTGATCTGGGGCTATGTCGCGGCAATCGCTCTGGTGATCCTGATCGTGCTGTCGGTAGTGGCCGTCCTTGCGATGCGGAGGATGGCACGTTGAGCGCGATCCGACTCGAGCATCTGGTCAAGAGGTTTGGCAGCTTCACCGCGCTCAAGGAGATGGATCTGACCATCGGCGATGGCGAGTTCCTCGCGCTTCTGGGCCCCTCGGGCTGCGGCAAGTCCACGACGATGAACATGATCGCCGGGATGGAGGCGCCCAGTGAGGGCCGGATCCTGTTCGGCGACCGAGACATGGTCGGCGTACCGATGGGGCGGCGAGGGGTTGGCTTCGTGTTCCAGAACTACGCGATCTTCACCCATATGACGGTGCGGCGGAACCTTGATTACGGGCTGCGCATGACCGGGCGACCGGCCGTCGAGGTGCGCCAGCGGGCCGAAGCGATGGCCGCACTCCTTAACCTGACCCCGCTTCTGGAGCGGCCCGCCGCGGGCCTGTCGGTCAATATCCTGCAGCGCATCGCCATCGGGCGGTCGGCGGTGATGGAGCCGGCGATATTCCTGCTCGACGAACCCCTGTCGAATGTGGATGCGGCCTTTCGCGCGGTCATGCGGACCGAGCTGAAGGCGTTGCAACGGCAATTCGGGCAGACGATGGTCTATGTCACGCATGACCAACTCGAAGCGATGACGATGGCCGACCGGATCGCCGTCATGGACCACGGCGTGCTGCAGCAGGTGGGCACCCCGCTTGAGGTCTATAACGCGCCGGCCAACACTTTCGTCGCGCGGTTCATTGGGTCGCCCGGCATGAACCTTCTGCCCGGTCGGCTGGCCGAGACGGACCGCGGTCTGGCGGTCGATCTGGGCGAATTGGGCATCTCGCCGCCCCTGCCCGATGCGCTGGCTGCGGCCGCGCACGGCGCCGGGCGGCCCGAGGTAACCTATGGGTTCCGCCCCGAAGAGGTGCATCTGGTCGAGACCGGCCCCGCCCTGCGGTTGCCGCTGATCCTTGCCGAACGGATCGGGGCGCGCACTATCCTGCATCTGGGCCGGGCCGAAGACGCTGTGCGCGCGGTTTTTCAGGGCAACCCGGTGCTGCCCGAGGGCGTGCTTGCGATCGCGCCCGACCCGGCCAGCCTGCGCTTGTTTGACGCCGTGACCGGCGCCGCGATCCGGGGGGGCTGAGTCATGGCCGAGATCACCTTCCGGAATGTAACCAAGCGCTACGGCGATACGTTGGCAGTCGATGACACAAGCTTCACCGTGGCCGACAATGAATTCTTCTGCCTGTTCGGCCCGCCGCTTTCGGGCAAGACCACGATCCTGCGTCTGATCCTCGGTCTCGAGGTACCGGACGAAGGCGACATCTTGATCGACGGGCGCAGCGTGACCCGCATCGGCCCCGCGGCGCGCAACATCGCCATGGTTTTCCAGAACCTTGCTCTGTTTCCCCACATGACGGCGGAACAGAACATCCGGTTTCCGCTGGCCGAACGCCGCATGGCCGAGGCGCAGATCCGTGCCCGGCTGGCCGACGCCGCCGGGAAGCTGCATATCGGGCATATCCTGCACAAATTCCCGGCCCAGCTTTCGGGCGGCGAACGGCAGCGCGTCGCCATCGCCCGCGCGCTGGTGCGCGATCCGGTGGCCTATCTGATGGACGACCCGATTAGCGCGCTGGATGCGCGGCTGCGCGAAGAGGCGCGGGTCGAACTCAAGCGCATGCAACGCGAGGCGGGACGGACGCTGATCTATGTCACCCATGATCAGGAAGAGGCCATGAGCGTCGCCGATCGCATGGCGATCCTCGAACACGGGCGCATCCGGCAAGTGGGGGCGCCGGTTGCGCTTTATGACGGGCCGGCCAGCGCCTATGTGGCGGGTCTTCTGGGCAGCCCCGCGATCAACCTTCTGCCGCCCGGTCTGTTGCCCGGCGCGCGGGGCGATGCGGTGCAGGTAGGTGTTAGGCCAGAGGACGTGACCGTCACCCCCGGCGAGGGGGCGGTGGTGACCGGGGTCGAACCGCTTGGCGGCTATACCGTCCTGACTATCGAGGCCGAGGGCCAGACACTGCGCGCGATGCTGCGCGGGCAGCCGGCCTATGCCCCCGGACAGAACGTGGCCATCGGCGCAGATCCCGGGCGGATGCATTTCTTCGGCCCTGGCGGCGACCGTCTGGCCGGCTGAGAGGACGAGAGGATGACAGACAACATGAACTTCACACCCGACCCGCCCGTCAGAACGAACAGCGTCAGGATCGGCGCCATCGGTGCCGGCATGATCATGGCCGAATGCCATCTGGCCGCCTACAAGGAGGCGGGCTTCCCGGTGGTTGCCATCGCCAGCCGCACGAAATCGCGGGCCGAGGGCGTGGCCGGGCGCTGGGGCATTCCAAAGGTCCATGACACGCCCGAGGCGCTGATCGCGGATCCGCAGGTCGAGATCCTCGACATCGCCTATCCCCCCGACCTGCAGCCTGCCCTGATCCGCACCGCGCTCAGGCAGCCGCATATCAAGGGCATCCTCGCGCAGAAACCGCTGGCCCTGTCGCTCGACGAGGCCATCGCGCTGCGCGACGAGGCGGCTGCGGCGGGCAAGATCCTGAGCGTCAACCAGAACATGCGCTACGACCAGTCGATGCGCGTGTTGAAGGAGATCATCGACCGGGGCGATCTGGGCGAGATCGTCTTCGCCCAGATCGACATGCATGCAATCCCGCATTGGCAGGATTTCCTGAAGTCCTACGACCGGCTGACCTTGTCGAATATGTCGGTCCATCACCTCGACGTTCTGCGCCACCTCTTCGGCGACCCTGACGAGATCACCACCCTGTCGCGCAAGGACCCGCGCACCACCTTCGAGCATACCGACGGGATCACGGTCTCGACCCTGCGGTTCCCGTCGGGGCTGATGGCGGTCAGCCTTGAGGATGTGTGGTCGGGCCCCCGCGAGGAAGGCTATCAGGACGACCAGCACATCACTTTTCGCGTGGACGGGACAAAGGGGGTGGCCAAGGGCACAATCGGCTGGCCCAAGGGCGCGGCCTCGACCCTGACCTACGCCAGCACCACCGCCACGGGCGGGAAATGGGTCACCCCAGTGTGGGAGACGATGTGGTTCCCCCATGCCTTTGTCGGCGTGATGGAACAGCTTCAGCACGCCGTGGCAACCGGTGCCGCGCCTGCGCTGACCGTAGCAGACAACGTGCGCACCGTGGCCCTGATCGAGGCGGGCTACCGTTCGATGACCGAGCGCCGCACCGTGAAACTGTCCGAAATTTCGACCAACTGAGGGAGGAGACCCCATGCTACAGACCGGCATCTTCACCGGCTATTTCCCCTACGGCGTCGAGGAATGCGCAAAGCGCATCCGCAGCCACGGGTTCAATACCGTGCAGCTTGACCTGCATTTCAAGGACATCGACCTGTCCTTCGGCCAGATCACCAAGGACAAGGCGAAGAAGGTGCGCGACACCTTCCGCGACCATGATCTGCCGATCGTCTGCATCTCGGGCTATACCAACATCATCCATCCCGACCTCGACCACCGCAAGGCCAACATGGAGCGCCTGAAGGAGATCATCCGCTGGGCGCGGCAGTTCGGATCGCCTTACGTGATTTCCGAAACCGGGACCTACAACACCGAATCCGAATGGATGAGCGATCCCAAGAACAAGACGCAAGAGGGCTTCGACCTCTGCGCCGCCGCGATCAAGGAACTGTCCCAGACCGCCTACGACCACGGCGCGACCTTCCTGCTCGAAACCTATGTCAACAACGTGGTGGGTAGCGTCGAGGAGACGGTCAGGATGTTCGCCGCCGTCGATCATCCGGGGCTGGGCCTTCTGATGGACCCGACCAACTATTTCGAGGATCACAACATCGACAAGATGGACGATGTGCTGAACCAAGTGTTCGACACGCTGACCCATCACGTCAAGATGGCCCATGCCAAGGATGTCGCCCGATCGCAGGACACGTCCGAAAAGCATGCCGACATCGGCGATGACGATGCGCTGGCCAGCCATACCTTCCGCGGCGTCGGCAATATCGTGCTGGACGCACCGGGGATGGGGGTTCTGAACTACGATCTCTACCTCAAGCGGCTGGCCGAAAAGCACCCCAACATCCCCGTCATCATCGAACATCTCGACGAGGCCGACGCGCCCCGGTCCAAGAAGTTCCTTGAAGACAAGATGCGGGCGCAGGGCGTCTGAGAACGGGACGGGCAAGGACAGGACTGGGCAAGGCGGCTGATCACCATGACCGAGCTTTTCGGACAGACCCACGACCGCGGTCAGATCGCCGCCCTGTCCGGCCATCTGCACCAGTTCGGTGGCGTGCGCCTGGTCACGCTGGGCGACGGGGCCGAGCGCGGGGTCAGGATGCTTGAGTTCCGTACCGGGTCGGGGTTGCGGTTCACCGTCATGGTGGACCGCGCCTTCGACATTGCCGAGGTAGAGCACCAGGGCCGGGCCGTGGGCTGGCACTCGCCGACCGGGTTCCGGCATCCCGCCTTTTTCGACTACGAGGGCGAAGATGGGCTGGGCCCGATGCGGTCGTTCTCAGGATTTCTGGTCACCTGTGGGCTGGACCACATGCTGGGCAGCGACGAGGTGTCGGCCGAGAGCTACAATTATCCCCGACGCGACACGGTCCGCCACGGCCTGCACGGGCGGCTGGCAGGCACGCCTGCGCGGCTTGCCGGATATGGCGAACGGTGGGAGGGCGATCGCTGCGTCCTCTGGGCAGAAGGGGTGGTGGAGCAGGCTCCCATGTTCGGCGAGGTGCTGCATCTGCACCGCCGGATCGAGGCCGATCTGGGCGGCAACGAGATCCGCCTGACCGACCGCGTCGTCAATGCCGGTCCGACCGAGGCACCGCACATGCTCATGTATCACGTCAATATCGGCCATCCGGTGCTGGACGAGGGTGCGCGGTATATCGCGCCGGTCACCAAAGTGCTCTGGGCAGCGCATGAGGGGCATTACCGCGATCAGGCGATCGGCTACCGCGTGATGCGGGGCCCGCAGCCGCGGTTCGCCGAACAGGTCTGGGAACACGACATGGCCCCCGATGCAGACGGAGAAGTCACTGTGGCCTTGGTCAACGACCGGCTGGCGCTTGGCATCGCGGTGGTGGCGCGCAAGGAACAGCTTCCTTGCAGCTACCAGTGGCAGAACCTGCAGGCGCGGCACTACGTTCTGGGGATCGAACCATCGACCCATCATGTCCTTGGCGACACGGCCGCGCGCGACCGAGGCGAGATGCTGTGGCTGGCCCCTGACGAGGGGCGCGACTACACGCTGCGGTTCGAGGTTCTGGACACTACCGATGCCATTGTCGGCACCGAGGCGCGCATCCGCGCCGTCGCCGTGCAACCTGATGAGGATTATCCGCCACCAACCAACACCTTCCCGCCCCTGGCCGGGCCGGGTCGGCGATGACGTATGACGGATGACCGATGACTCATGACCTTGGCCCCAACAGACACCGGGCCGGCCGATGACGGAGAGCATGATGACAATACTATCCGACCCCCATGTCCGCGACTATTCGCTGACCGGCGCCGATACGGCACGCGCCCGGGAAAGCGGCCTCGCCGGGGCTGACTGGTACCAGTCCGATGTGCCCCGCAAGCTGATGAAGGAATTGATGCAACGCCGCGACGGCCCCGCCCTCCGCGATACCGCAATCTGGTTCGCGCTGCTGGCCGGATCGGCCTGGGGGGGCGTCGCGCTCTGGGGCAGCTGGTGGGCGGTGCCCTTCTGGCTGGTTTACGGCCTGATGTATGGCTCGGCCTGCGACTCGCGCTGGCACGAGTGCGGTCACGGCACGGCCTTCCGTACCGGCTGGATGAACGACGTGGTATATCAGATCGCCTCCTTCATGGTGGTCCGCAACCCGGTATCCTGGCGCTGGAGCCACGCCCGCCACCACACTGACACGATCATCGTGGGCCGCGATCCCGAGATCGCCTGCATGCGTCCCCCCAACCTGTTACGTCTGTTTCTGGCCTATGCAGGTGTGCTCGACATGATCGACAGCGTGAAGGTGCTGGTGCGCAACGCTGGCGGGCATCTTACGGACAGCGAAAAGGACTACATCCCTGAAAGCGAATGGCCGAAGGCAATCTTCGCCGCGCGGGTTCACATGGCAATCTACGCGCTGACGGTGCTGGCCATGTTCGGTCTGGCGGTCGCAGGCGAAGGCTGGGCGTCGCTGATCCCGTTACTGCTGATCGGGGGCCCGCGCATCTACGGCTGCTGGCACATGCTCATGACCGGCCTGATCCAGCACTGCGGGCTGGCCGAGAACGTGACCGATCACCGGTTGAATTCGCGCACCGTCTACATGAATCCGGTTAGCCGCTGGATCTACTGGAACATGAATTACCATGTCGAACATCACATGTTCCCGATGGTCCCTTATCACGCGCTGCCACGTCTGCATGACGCAATCCGACACGACCTGCCGCCCGCCAACCGCTCTATCTTGGATGCCTACCGCGAGGCGATCCCAGCGGTCCTGCGGCAGGCGAAGGATCTCGACTATGCCTTCCGCAAGCCGCTGCCCGACACCGCGCGGCCCTATCAGGACAGGCCGGTCGCCGGCTGACCCCAAGGACAGAAAGGACGGACATGACACGCAAGGTTCCTACCGTCGCAGATCTGCGCGCGGCAAAGGGCAAGCGGCAGCTGACCATGTTGCGCATCTTCACGCTTGAAGAGGCCGCAGCCGCCGAGCAAGCAGGGATCGACATCGTCTCGGCCCCGATTGAGCTGGTCGCCCATCCCCAGTATCGCGAAGTTGCGCCTGGGCTGTTCTCGATGACAGGGGTGGACCACCGCGAGGCCGGCACGCGCGATGATTACATGCGTTTCGCGGGGCGCGCCCTGATGGCTGGGGCAGATGCGCTGTACTGCTCCGGCTCGATTGATACAGTGCGGCATCTGGCGGACGAGCATATCCCTGTCGTGGGTCATGTGGGCCTTGTGCCCAGCAGGAACACTTGGACCGGCGGATTCCGGGCCGTTGGCAAGACGGCCGATGCCGCGCTCGTGTTGTACGAGGAGTGCCGCGCCTATGAACAAGCGGGCGCCTTTGCGGTCGAGATCGAGGTGGTGCCGCCAGAGGTCGCGACCGAAATCGCGCGGCGGATGGACAGGCTACTGCTGTGGTCGATGGGGTCGGGCGCTGGCTGCGACGTGCAATACCTGTTCGCGATGGATATTCTGGGAGACCACACCGACCATATGCCGCGCCATTCCAAGGTCTACCGCAACTTCGCGGCGGAATACGCGCGCCTGCAGCAGGAACGCATCGCCGCCTTCCGGGAGTTCAGGAAGGATGTCGAGAGCGGGGCCTTTCCCGAAGACCGACACCTCGTTCGGATGGACCGTGCGGAACTCGCGACGTTCCTGTCTTACCTGCCGGGGGCGGAAAGCGCGCCCTGAGCACCGGCCGACTTAGCCAACGGGACAGGCCCGGATCGTCATTCATCTGCCAGGCTGGTGATTGCAGAACACATAGTTCGCGCCAAGACAGCACTTGCGCGCACAACGGTCATCCTGGACAACCTGTCCAGCCACAAAAGCCCGAAGGCCGCCCAGACCCTACGGGACATCGGCTGTTGGTTCCTGCCGCTGCCGCCCTGCAGCCCCGACCTCAACCCCATCGAAATGGCCTTCGCCAAGCTCAAGACCCTGCTCCGCAAAGCCGCCGCCCGAACCTACGATGACCTCTGGAAAGCCGTCGGGGCCGTCTGCGACCTCTTCACCGAGGACGAATGCCTCGACGCGAAGACCAAGGCTCTGAAGGCGCTCGCTTCCCAGACGGATATGGCGCGGCGCTTGCAGACCATGCCGGGGGTCGGCCCATTGACGGCGCTGGCAGTCGAGGCCTTCGCGCCCGACATGGCGGAGTTCAAAGGCGGCCGAGATTTCGCGGCCTGGCTGGGGCTGGTGCCGCGCCAGCATTCCACCGGCGGCAAGGCGCGGCTCGGGCGGACCTCGAAGGCGGGTCAGACCGACATCCGGCGGCTCCTGATCATCGGGGCGATGACCCGGATCATGGGCCGCGCGCGCCGCAAGATACCTGCCGAGAGCTGGATCGGGCGGATGCTGGCCAGGAAGCCGAAGATGCTGGTCGGGATCGCGCTGGCCAACAAGATGGCCCGGCGGATCTGGGCCATGCTGACCAAGAACGAGGATTACCGTGATCCGGCGCTGGCGATGGCATGACTACCGTGTCGTGACCAGCCAGCGACGGTACCAAGGGGGAGTGTGAGAAGCCGATGACCTGAATGGGCGCAACGATCGAACAGATCCGGATCGGGGAAACCAGCGAACGTCTGCGAGCTCCAAACAAGGCTCAGTGATCAGATTTTGGACCCGAGCCGCAGATCACCATACATGGTGTGATTGCGGCGGTCGCTCTCCGGTGGCGCACGAGGTCCGGTATATTGGCCTCACTGAGAAACCGCCGTGAGGAGAACGACCATGGACTACTATGCCGGCTTGGATGTTTCACTGAAAGAGATTTCGATCTGCGTCGTTGATGCAGACGGCAAGATCTTTGCCCGGGGCGTGTCCCCCGCTGATCCCGAAGGCGTGGCGGGCTGGTTTCGGGCAAGATCGCTATCACCGAGGCTGATCGTGCATGAAAGTGGGCAACTGTCGATCTGGCTTCAGCGCGGCCTGGAGCGGCTGGGGCTTCCCACCATCTGCATCGATGCTCGCAAGGCGCACAAGAGCTTGTCGGCTCGCCCCAACAAATCCGATACTG